>NZ_JBFULV010000049.1:0-50667 GCF_054049715.1 Rhizobacter sp. P5_C2
GCACCGGGCCGGGCCGTCGCGCTCGCCGCCGGCACGCCGCAGCAGCGCATCCTCGTCGTCGACGACCTGGCCGACGGCCGGGCGCTGCTGGTGCGGCTGCTGCAGCCGCTGGGCTTCGCCGTCCGGGAGGCGGCCAACGGGCGCGAAGCGGTGGACGTCTGGCGGCAGTGGGCGCCGCAGCTGATCCTGATGGACATGCGCATGCCGGTGATGGACGGGCGCGAAGCGACGCGGCAGGTGAAGACGGGGGCAGCGAAAGGCGGCACGGTCGTGATCGCACTGACCGCCAGCAGCTTCGACGAGCAGCGCGAGGAGTTCCTCGGGCTCGGCTGCGACGACTTTCTCGGCAAGCCGTTCAAGGAAGAGGCGCTGCTGGAGATGATCGGCCAGCACCTCGGGCTGCGCTATGAGCATGAGCAGCTGCCGGCCGTGCCCGCCGAGGCGGTGCTCGACCCGCAGCGGCTGGCGCGGATCCCGCCGCCGCTGCTCGCCGGGCTGCGCAGCGCGCTCGATCACGGCGACCCGCAGTCCATCGAGCAGGCGCTGCAGCAGATCCGGCCCGGCGATGCCGACACCGCCGATGCGCTCGCGGCGATGGCCGCGCGGTTCGAGTTCAAGCGGATCCAGTCCTTGCTGAACGGAGCCCGCCCGGGACAGGAGCACTTTCCATGAGCACCACGACACGCCGGCAGTTCATCGGCCATGCCAGCGCCGCCCTCGGCGCCGCGGCCTTGCTCAGCCACGTGGCGCGGGCGGAGCCACCCGTCGATGCACCGATCGACACGCTGCGCATCCTCATCGGCTTCGCGGCCGGCGGCTCCGGCGACCTGCTGGCCCGCAGCGTGGCCGAATCGCTGCGCGGCACGCATGCGCGCACGACGCTGGTCGACAACAAGATCGGCGCCGGCGGCCAGCTCGCGCTGCTGTCGCTGAAGAACGCGCCGGCCGACGGCAGCACGCTGCTGCTGACGCCGTCGTCGATGCTGACGCTCTTTCCGCACACCTACAAGCAGCTGCCCTACGACCCGCTGCGCGACGTGGCCCCGGTGTCGCTGGCCTGCACCTTCGACCTGGCGTTCGCGGTCGGGCCGCTGGTCGATGCCTCGGTGCAGACGCTGGCGGATTTCCTCACGTGGTCGCGCGAGCATCCGGACGCCGCCAACTTCGGCAGCCCGGCCACCGGCTCGTCGACCCACTTCGTCGGCGAGATGCTCGCCCGCGCCGGCAACGTGCCGCTGCGCCATGTGCCGTACCGCGGCAGCCGGCCCGCCATCGTCGACCTGATGGGCGGGCAGATCGCCGCGGTCTGCGCCCCGCTGGGCGACATGCTGCCGCTGCTGCAGGCCGGACCGATCCGCCTGCTGGCCGTGTGCGGCATACGGCGCAGCCGCTTCGCGCCGCAGGTGCCGACCTTCGTGGAGCAGGGCTTCAAGGACATCGTCGCCGACGGCTGGTACGCCTTCTACCTGCCGGGCGGCGCCGGCGCGCAGGTCGTGCAGCGTGCGAATGCCGCGCTGCGCGCCGCCCTCGACGACGCGCAGGTGGTCGCGGAGCTGGCCCGGCTGGGCTTCGATCCCGCGGGTTCTTCGGCGGCCGAACTCGCGGCGCTGCAGCGCCGCGACAGCGCGCGGTGGGGCGCCATCGTCAAGGCGCTCGGGTTCAGCGCGGTGTGATCAGTCGGCCGGCCGGGTGCGGCGTGGCCGCTCCGGCTTCAACAGGCTGCGCACCCGCGTCTTGCGCGGCACGGTCGCGCCACGGTTCGGCGGGTCGTCCGCGTCGTCGACGCTGCCCTGGGCCGGTGCCTCGGCCGGCGGTTCCTCGCTGTAGCGGGGCGGCCAGTCTTTCAGCGTCGAGCGGCGCAGCAGCGCCATGCCGCCGCTGGCGGCGTAGGTGCGTTCGAGCACGTGCGTGACCAGCCGCTTGTTGACGCGCTCGGTGATCACCAGCGTCGAGCAGCGGGTGCCGTAGCTGCCGTCCGGCGTGCGGATGAACGCGGCCGACAGCAGCTTTTCCCACTCCGGCGACACGCCGGTCGACGGCAGCAGCGCGTCGTCGGCCAGCGTGCGGTCGCCGAGCGCTTCGAACAGCCGGGAACTGAGGGTGTCGACGCTGTCGCTCGCCGACAGCGCCGCATCGACGCGTGCCTTCAGCAGGTCGACCTTGGGCCACGGTGCATCGAGCCGGCCGTTCGACAGGCCGAACAGCCCGCGCTCGAGCCGCACCGGGTGCACCTCGTGGCTCGACGCCCAGAAGCATTCGCCGCGCTGGAAATCGGCGGCCACCAGGTTGAAGCCGTTGTGGCCGGCCAGCGCGGTGCGCATCCAGAAGCGGTCGGTCTGCAGGTCGCCCGACAGCCAGCGCGGCACGATCTCGCCGCGCGACGGCGCCTGCGGATCCTGGCGCGACGGATCGCGCACGTTGGTGATGAAGGCGAGGCGCCCGGCGGCGGTCAGGCCGAGCCAGGTGCCGCCGGCCTCGAGGTCGCGCCCGCCGAGGATGTCGGGGCGGCCTGCGCCGGGCGACCACCAAGCCAGGCGGGCGGTCGGGCGCTTGAAGAACTCGTCGCGGTTCGCCGCGATCACCAGCGGGAAGCGGCGCGACTGGTCGATCGCCAGCGCTACGAGGCACATGGCACGAAACGCTCGCAGTGGCGGGGGCCGACGATCCACGGCGCGAGCACGGCGCCGAGCCGTGCTTCGATCTGGCGCGCCAGCGTGTCGTCGATGCCGTGGGGCGCGAAGGCGTAGGTTTCCATCCAGGTGTGGTGTTCGTCGCGGGAGTCGGGTCGGCGCAGCAGCCGGGCTTGGAGCCCGGGCCAGGCCGACTGCAACTGCGCCTGTGCCGCGAGAATCGCGGCCGACAGCGCCTCGGCGTCGCCGGCCTTCGCCCGATAGTAGATGAACAATTCGTGCACGCTGCCGCCGCCGTTGCGGGTCCGTGAAGTCGTGCCTGGAATGGCTGGGATGGCTGAGGTGAGGCGGCCGGTCAGGCCGTCACGTCGACATCGACGTCGTAGGGCATCGGCTGGCGCAGCAGCACCGGCCCGTCGGCGGCACCCAGGTGCAGGCTGCCGGCGTCGAGCGCCGCGAGCTTGACCTCGGCCAGCACGCGCTGCCCGGCCGCATTGACGACGAGGCCCGCCGGCTGGCCGGGATCGCCACTGTGGAAGATCTCCTGCCCGGCGCTCGCCGGCACCGCGGAGTCGAACAGGAAGCTGCGGCGCTTGATGGTGCCGCGGTACTGGCTGCGCGCGACGATCTCCTGCCCGGGGTAGCAGCCCTTCTTGAAGTCGACGCCGCCGACCAGTTCGAAGTTCAGCATCTGCGGCACGAACTGGTCGACGGTGGCCGCCTCGACGCGCGGCACCGCGCTCGCGACCTCGCCCTCGCGCCAGGCGTCGAGCGACAGCGCGGGCAGGGCAGGGGCGGCGCTGCCGGTCGGCGCGGCCCACAGGTAACGTTCGTGACCATCGGCATCCGGCAGGCGCACCAGGCTGCCGCCGGCGTGCTCGATGCGCTGCCACGGCGCGGGCAGCGCGGCGTTGCCGAGCCAGGCGCGGGCCGAGGCACCGGCGAGGCCGTGCAGCACGAACTCGGCCGACGCGTCGCTCAGTTTGCACTGCGCGCGCAGCACGAACATCGACAGCCGCTTCAGCGTCGGCGCCAGCAGGTCGGCGCTGCAGGCGAGCAGCAGCTCGTCGGGCGCCGGCGCCCACACGACGAAGCTCGCGAGCAGGCGGCCCTTGGCCGAGCAGTAGCCGGCCAGCCGCGCCCGATCGGCACCGAGCTGCGCGACGTCGCTGGTCAGCTGGCCGTGCAGGAACGACGCGGCATCGGCGCCGCGCGCGCGGATCACGCCCCAGTGGGAAAGAGTCGCGATGCCGTCGAGGGAGAGGGTTGTGCGCATTGGATACAAGCCGTGCAGAAGTGCCGATTATCATCAGCGCCCGTCATCGGGTCCCGACCGGGGTCTCCAGGCCTTCTTTCGAGCTTCCCGCCGTGAAATTCCTGCGCCGTCTCGTCCTGCTGGTGTTCATGCTGGCCCTCCTTGTCGCCGGTGCGGCCGTCGGTGGCACGGTGTGGTGGCTGCAGCAGCCGCTGCCGCTGAATGCCGATGCGGTCGAGGTGTCGATCGAACCCGGCACCTCGCCGCGCGAGGTCGCGTTCGCGTGGACCCAGGCCGGCGTGCAGGCGCCGCCGGTGCTGCTTTACGAATGGTTCCGCTGGTCGGGGCAGGCGCGCAAGATCCGCGCGGGCAGCTATGCCGTCACGCGCGGCATCACGCCGCGCGGCCTGCTCGACAAGATGGTGCGCGGCGACGAGGTGCTGTCCACCGTGCGCCTGATCGAGGGCTGGACCTTCCGCCAGTTCCGTGCCGAACTCGCGAAGGCCGAGAACCTGAAGCAAACCGTCACCGGCATGAACGATGCGCAGCTGATGGCCGCGATCGGCGCGGCCGGCCTCGCGCCCGAAGGCCGCTTCTATCCCGACACCTACGCTTTCAGCAAGGGCGCGAGCGATGTCGCGGTGCTGAAGCGGGCGCACCGCGCGATGCAGCGCCAGCTGGAGCTGGCTTGGGCCGAGCGGGCCGCCAGCTCGCCGCTGCGCAACGCCGACGATGCGCTGACGCTGGCCTCGATCGTCGAGAAGGAAACCGGCACGCCGGCCGACCGCAGCCGGGTGGCCGGCGTGTTCACGAACCGGCTGCGCATCGGCATGCCCCTGCAGACCGACCCGACCGTGATCTACGGGCTGGGCGAGCAGTTCGACGGCAACCTGCGCAAGCGCGACCTGACCACCGACGGCCCGTACAACACCTACCTGCGCACCGGGCTGCCGCCGACGCCGATCGCGATGCCGGGGCGGGCCTCGCTGCTGGCCGCGGTGCGGCCCGACACCGCCAAGGCCTTGTACTTCGTGGCCCGCGGCGACGGCAGCAGCCAGTTCAGCGAGACGCTGGCCGAGCATAATCGCGCGGTCAACCAGTACCAGAAGTAGCCCACCAGTGCCCGTGCGCGGACGATTCATCACCTTCGAAGGCATCGACGGCGCCGGCAAGTCCACGCACATCGACGCGCTGGCCGAGCACCTGCGCCACGCCGGCCAGCCGGTCGTGCTGACCCGCGAACCCGGCGGCACGCCATTGGCCGAGCAGTTGCGCGAGCTGCTGCTGCATTCGCCGATGGATCCATTGACCGAGGCGCTGCTGGTGTTCGGCGCGCGCCGCGACCACCTCACGCAAGTCATCGAGCCGGCGCTGGCCGCCGGCCGCACCGTGCTGTGCGATCGCTTCACCGATGCGAGCTTCGCCTACCAGGGCGGCGGCCGCGGCTTCGATGCCGGCGTGCTGTCGACGTTGGAAGGCTGGGTGCACCGCCACCTGCAGCCCGACCTGACCTTCTGGTTCGACCTGCCGGCCGCGCTGGCTGCCGAGCGCCGCGCCGCGGTGCGCGCGCCGGACCGCTTCGAGCAGCAGGACCTGGCGTTCTTCGAGCGCGTGCGCTCGGGTTATGAATCGCGCCGGCAGTCGGCGCCGGATCGCATCGTCCGCATCGATGCCGCCGCGCCGCGCGAGCAGGTCTGGCAGCAAGTTCTCGCGTCCCTGGAGCAGCACCCGTGGTAGATCCCGAAGGAAAGCTGCCGTTGCCCTGGCTGGCAGCGGCGCTCGACGAGGCGCTGCGCACACAGCGCGGCCATGCGCTGCTGATCCACGGACCGCAGGGCATCGGCCAGTTCGAGCTGGGGCTGACGCTGGCGCAGTCGTGGCTGTGCGAGGCCATGCCGGCAGGCGGCCCCTTCAAGCCCGCGTGCGGGCGTTGCGCGAGCTGCCACCTGGTGCAGGCGCGCTCGCATCCCGACCTGCTGGTGCTGCTGCCCGAGGCGCTGCGCGAATCGCTGGGCTGGGACAGCGCCGACGAGGGCGACAGCGAAGCCAAGGCCTCGAAGGCCAAGCCGAGCAAGGAACTGAAGGTCGAGGCGATCCGCGGCGCGGTCAATTTCGCGCAGACCACCTCGGCGCGCGGGCGTGCCAAGGTCGTGCTGCTGCACCCGGCGGAGCGCATGAACGGCATCTCGGCCAACACGCTGCTGAAGACACTGGAAGAGCCGCCCGGCCAGGCCCGCTTCATCCTCAGCAGCGGCTCGCCCGATGCGCTGCTGCCGACGATCCGCAGCCGCTGCCAGGCGCTGCCGCTCGCGCTGCCGCCGACCGACCTGGCCACGCGCTGGCTCGCMGAGCACAAAATCGCGCAACCCGAGGTGCTGCTCGCCGCGGCCGGCGGCCAGCCGTTGCAGGCGCTCGACTGGGCGCAGGACGGCGTCGACGCGGTGGCCTGGCTGCGTCTGCCGAAGCAGCTCGCCGCCGGCGACGCCGGCCAGCTCGCCGCGTGGCCGCTGCCGCGGCTGCTGGAGGCGATGCACAAGCTCTGCCATGACGCGCTGTGCCTGTCGTGCGGCGCACCGCCGCGCTACTTTCCGCCGGCCTCGTTGCCCGCGGCGATGCCGCTGTACGGCCTGACGCGCTGGGCATCGGCGCTGTCCACCGCGAGCCGGCATGGCGAGCACCCGTGGAATCAACCGGTGATGGTGGAATCCTTGGTGCAACAGGCCCGCGAGGCGCTGGCACCGGCGCGCCATGTCAAGGGTCCTTCGGTACACTCGGCCCGATGAGCGATTCCTCCGCCACTCCCTCCCGCGCAGTCGCACCGGCCGCGGCCTCGCGGCCGAGCGTCATCCAGCTGGTCTTTCGCGAAAAAGGCGCGCTGTACGCCGCCTTCATCCCGCTGTTCAGCGAAGGCGGCCTGTTCGTGCCGACCACCCGCGAGTACAAGCTCGGCGAAGACATCTACCTGCTGCTGTCGCTGCCGGACGACCCGCAGCGCTACCCGGTCGCCGGCAAGGTGTCGTGGATCACGCCGCCCAATGCGTCGGGCGGCCGCACCCAGGGCGTCGGCGTGCGGTTCCCGAGCGACGAAAAGACCCGCGTGCTGAAGCTGAAGATCGAAGAGATCCTCGGCACCTCCATCCAATCCGCGAAGCCGACGCAGACGATCTGAATCGTTTGCCGCGCCGAGCGCGCCAACCCCTGCGATGTTCGTCGACTCCCACTGCCACCTGAGCTTTCCCGAGCTGCACGCTCGCCTGGACGAGATCCGCGCCGAGATGGCGGCCGCGCAAGTCGACCGCGCGCTGTGCATCTGCACGACGCTCGAGGAGTTCGACGGCGTGCAGGCGCTGGCGGCGGGCCACGACAACTTCTGGGCCTCGGTCGGCGTGCATCCCGACAACGAGGACGTGCTGGAGCCGAGCGTCGAGACTCTGGTGGCGCTGAGCCGGCGCGACAAGGTGGTCGCGATCGGCGAGACCGGGCTCGACTACTACCGCCTGAACGGCCGCAGCATTGCCGACATGGAATGGCAGCGCGAACGCTTCCGGGTGCACATCCGCGCCGGGCTCGAACGCGACCTGCCGCTGGTGATCCACACCCGCAGTGCGTCGGACGACACCGTCGCGTTGCTGAAGGAGCAGGGCGCCGGCCGCTCGCGCGGCGTGTTCCATTGCTTCACCGAGACCATGGCCGTCGCGCGCGATGCGCTCGACCTGGGCTTCCTGATCTCGTTCTCCGGCATCCTGACCTTCAAGAGCGCCGTCGAGCTGAAAGAGGTGGCGCGCTACGTGCCGCTGGACCGCTGCCTGATCGAGACCGACAGCCCGTACCTGGCTCCCGTGCCGTACCGCGGCAAGACCAACTCGCCGGCTTACGTGCCCTACGTGGCCAAGCAGCTCGCCGAGCTGAAGGGCTGCACGGTGGAAGAGGTCGCGGCGCAGACGAGCCGGAATTTCGAAGCGCTGTTCCGTTTGCCCGCACCGGCCGGAATGTAAGCATTCGGATCTCAAGAGTTGCATGAGGTAACTCATCCAATTCATTGATCTGTAACGATAAATATGATTTCATACGGAGCTGGATCACCGGCTTCCGCGGGCCCCCACCGACAGACATGTCAGGGTTCTTCTGACCCCTCGTTTGGAGCAGTACCGACTACGAGGAAGAGGGTGCGGCGCCTACAGTGACTCCATCGATACACCCCGTTCACTGGAGCGTCACCATGCAGAGCACCGACAGCACCGAGATCGTTGGCAACCCCTTCGTTCTGATGATGAACCCGGCGGAGGTGTTCCAGGCGATGGAGCGCTCCGGGCGACTCGAGCGCCTTCAGCGCCGCATCTGCCGGCCGCTGGACAAGCCGCTGATCCCGCGCGTCGAATCCGACATCAACGCCTACGATCACCTGATCGACGCCGAGCCGGAATCGGAAGCCGATTCAGCCGACTGATTTCCTCGGGGTCTGTCTCGTCCGGCCAAGCCGGCCTGACGTAGCATCGATGCACAACGCATCGATGACATGACCGCCAAGACACCCGCTTACGACGCGCTGGCCGCCCTGAGCCAACGCCTTCACCACTTCGATCACCTTCGCGCCATCGCCGGCTGGGACCAGGCCGCGATGATGCCGCCCAAGGGCAACGACGCCCGGGCCGCCGCGGTGGCCGAGCTCTCGGCGCTGATGCACCGGTTGCGCACCGATCCGTCGACCGCCGGCGAACTCGAACGCGCCGGGCAGGAGCCGCTCGACGACTTCCAGCGCGCGAACCTGCGCGAGATCCACCGCGAATGGCGGCTCGCGAACGCACTCCCCGAATCGCTCGTGCAGGCCCGCTCGCTGGCCACCGCACGCTGCGAACACGCGTGGCGCACGCAACGGCCGGCCAACGACTGGGCCGGCTTCGTCGTCAATTTCCGCGAGGTGCTGCGCGTCGGCCGCGAAGAGGCCCGGTTGCTGTCGGAGCAGACCGGCCTGTCGAAGTACGACGCACTGATGGACCGCTATGAACCCGGCATGACCAGCGCCGAGGTCGACCGCGTCTTCGGCGACCTGCAGCAATGGCTGCCCGGGTTGATCGCCCAGGTACGCGAGCGCCAGGCCCGCGAGGCCTGCATCGAGCCGGTGGGGCCGTTCCCGGTCGAGCAGCAGCGCCGGCTGTGCGAGGCGGTGATGCATGTGTTGAACTTCGATTTCGACGCCGGACGGCTCGACACCAGCGCCCATCCGTTCTCCGGCGGCGTGCCCGAAGACGTGCGCCTGACCACCCGTTACCGCGAAGACGGCTTCCTGCAAAGCCTGATGGGCACCATCCACGAGACCGGCCACGGCCGCTACGAGCAGAACCGCCCGCGCAGCTGGCTCGGCCAGCCGGTGTCCAATGCGCGCTCGATGGCCCTCCATGAAAGCCAGAGCCTGAGCTTCGAGATGCAGCTCGGCTGCAGCCGCGGCTTCACGCAACTGCTGGCGCCGATGCTGGCCACGCATTTCGGTGCGCAGCCGGCCTTTGCGCCCGACAACCTCTACCGCCTGGTCACGCGCGTGAACCCGGGCTTCATCCGCGTCGACGCCGACGAGGTGACCTACCCGGCCCACGTGATCCTGCGCTACCGGATCGAGCGGGCGCTGATCGAAGGCGAGATCGAGCCGGAGGACATCCCCGGCCTGTGGGACGCCGGCATGATGGAACTGCTGGGCGTCGACACCCGCGACAATTTCACCAACGGCCCGTTGCAGGACGTGCACTGGCCCGAAGCGCTGTTCGGCTATTTCCCGTGCTACACGTTGGGTGCGATGTATGCCGCACAGTGGTTCGCGACCGTGCGCCGCCTGCACCCCGACCTCGATTCGCGCATCGCCGCCGGCGACCTGTCACCGGTGTTCGACTGGCTGCGCGAGAACGTGTGGCAGCAGGCGAGCCGCTGGACGACGGCCGAACTCGCGGTGCGCGCGAGCGGCGAGCCGCTGAACCCGCTGCACTTCCGCCGGCACCTCGAGAGCCGCTACCTGGGCTGATCCGTCGGCCGATCGGGGAGGGCGCCGCGGCGCGGCCGCACCATCGCGTCGAGCAGCCGCTCGAGCGCGCCGGGCAGGTCGCTGCAGCGCCCGGTGTGCACCGGCGAGGTCTGGATCGCGGTGCTGCGTGGTGCCACCAGCCAGTCGAACCGCTCGCGCGGCAGCAGCCGGCCGAGCGCACCCGCCTCGATGCCGCCGCGGCAGATCGCCGGGATCGCGGCCAGCGAGGCACGGATCGCGGCCAGGTCGAGCCCCGGGTCGAGCGCGAGCAGCCGCGCCTCGTCGACCTCGATGCCGGCCTGCAGGAAACCCGAGGGGGCGCACGAGACGATCGCCCCGACGTTGATGAACTCGCCGCGCTCGACCCGCGGTACCACGCGCACGATCGCGTAGTCGTAGGTGCAGAGGTCAGCGGAGCTGGGAGCGGGCACGGATCGCCTCCTCGACAAAGACATGCGACGCCGCCAGCCGGCGCGTCAGGTAGTCGGCATAGGCCTGGCGGTGCGCGGCATGGTCGGCGAACACCTCGGGCTCGTCGAGCCAGGCATCGGGAATCAGCGCGACGATGTCGGCGATGGCCTGCGGCGTGATCGCCTCGCGCATGCGCTTGTCGGCCTCGGGCAGCGCGGCGGCGAACGGCAGCAGCACATGGTCGCGCACCAGCGCGAACGGGCTGGCGGCGCGGTCGAGGTGGCCATCCCACGAATGATGGAAATACAGCGCCGCGCCGTGGTCGATCAGCCACAGCCGGCGGTGCCACATCAGCAGGTTGCTGTTGCGCGGCGTGCGGTCGACGTTGGTGACGAAGGCGTCGTGCCAGACGATGGCCGACGCGATGTCGGCCGCCGGCTGGTCGGCCAGCGGGTCGAAGGTGACCGAGCCGGGCAGGTAGTCGAGCGCGAGGTTCAGGCCGGCGCTGGCGCGGATCAGGTCCTGGATCTCGGGGTCAGGCTCAGTGCGGGCGAGTTCGGCCTCGAGCTCGACCAGCACGATCTCGGGCACCGCGAGGCCGGCCACGCGCGCCAGCTCGCCGCACACCAGCTCGGCGATCAGCGCCTTCGGGCCCTGGCCGGCACCGCGGAACTTCAGCACGTAGAGGCCCTGGTCATCGGCCTCGATGATCGCGGGCAAGGAACCGCCTTCGCGCAGCGGCGTGACGTAGCGGTGGGCGCAGACGGTGCGCAGGGTGGGGCGGGGCATCGGGCGATTGTCGCTGCATCGGCACGCCGCACCCGGGCGCTACAGTGCCGATGCCACTGCCTCCCCTTCCATGAACGACGCCAGCAGCCCCGACAACCTCGCCGCTCAGCCTTTCGACACTGCGACATGGGCGGCCGCCCTCGACGACAGTGCATTGCGCCGCGCCAGCAGTTCGGCGATCTTCCAGCGCGGCAAGACCTACGCCGGCTCCGGCGCCGTGGACGTGACGGAAGAGGAGCGGGGCGACAGTCCGTCGATCCGCGCCACCATCACCGGGACCAGCCCTTACGCCACCGAGGTGTGGATCGAGGATGGCGAGGTCGGTGGCGACTGCGACTGTCCGAACGCGGAAGACGGCTGGTTCTGCAAGCACCAGGTGGCCCTCGCGCTGGTCTGGCGCGAGCGCCTGAGCGGCCAGGCGCCGACCCTCGACGAGGAATCCCGCAAGAAGGTCCAGGCCAGCGTGAAGCGGGCGCAGACCGTGCAGGACCGCCGGCAGGCGTTGGCGGACTTCCTGCATTCGCAAGCTGTCGCCGTGCTGGCCGATCGCCTGCTGGGCCTGGCCGATCGCGATCACGAGATCGGCCGCGAGCTGCAGCAGTGGCGCAAGCTGAGCGACGCGCCTGACAAAGCCTCCAACCTCAAGGCGCTGGTGACCGAGATCATGGCGCCGGGCCGTGACTTCATCAGCTGGGACGAGAGCCACGCCTATGCCCGCAGGGCGGAGGCCGTCCTGCCTCTGCTGGCACAGACTCGCGAACGGGATCCTTCCGGGGCCGCTGCGCTGTGCCTGCACGCCATGCGCCGGGGTTGGGCGGTGCTGATGCAGGCCGATGATTCCAACGGAGACGTCGGTGGCTTGATTCAAGACATCGGTGCCGAATGGGTTCGGGCGCTGTCAGGAGCCGGCCCTCAGCCGGCAGCGTTCGGGGAGGCGTACCTGCAACTGCGGCTCGACGATCCGTTCGGATGCTTCGACACGGCCGCGGCTGAAGCTGCGATGGGCACGCCAGCACTCGCGCGCTACCGCAAGGCACTCGCCACGCGCTGGCGCGAAACCAAGGACGCCGTGCTTGCGGTCCGTGCAGAGCACGCGGCCCAGGTGGCACAGGCCACCGCGAACAAGAAGCGACCGCCGCCTTTCGACCCGCAGCGCGAAAGCGACTTGCGGTTGTGGGCGCTGGAACACATGCACCTGGACCGGCTTGAGGCCGATGGCGACATCGACGGTGCCCTCGCGGTGATGCGGGAAGGCATGACGCGGGAAGGCATGACCGCCCCCGGCGACTACCACCGGGTCACCGTGTTCCTGGAGCGGCATGGACGGCTGCGAGACGCCTTCGCGAATGCAGAACTGGGATGCAAGCTGCACCCGGGCGAGTCCTGGCTGGAGGACGATCTGCTGCGCTGCTACGAGCGCGATGGCTGGGTCGAGGAGGCCTTCGTGTTGCGGCGGCATCGGTTCGGCAGGAGTCCGGGCGTTGACCGTTACCACGAGACGTTGAAGGCCGGGGCCGCCGCCGCACGCGATGCCGAGGCGCTGCGCGCCGAGTTGCAGCAGGTGCTGGTCGCCGACGAGGAACGTGAGATGGGGCGTTCTGCTGCGCACGGAGGGAGATTCTTTCCAGGCCGCATCGGCGCGCCCGCCGATCAGCGGAATGTCTCGCTGCGGGCCGAGGTGCTGTGTTCGGAGGGTCGGTGGGACGAGGCGCTGGCCCTGGTGCAACCGCCGGCGTGGTGCCGCAACAGCGTGCTGACCCGCCTGGCCAGGCGGCTGGGACCGCAGCAGTCGGCGCAACGCATCGAGCTCCTGATGCGCGTGTTCGCCAGCGAGATGAGCAACTCGAAGAGCCCGTACCGGAACGAGCTGGAACTGGTCAAGGAAATTGCCGCGCTGCTCGACGCGACGCGACGGGTGCAATGGCTTCTTCAGCTTCGGCTCGAGTACAAGGCCAAGAGGAACTTCGTGCGCGACCTGCCCCCGTCGTGACCGTGGGCGGCGATTCAGGCGCCACCGTAGCGCTCGGTGCGGATCGTCGCGGCATCGATGCCGGCCGCGCGCAGGCCGGAGGCGATGGCCTCGACGAAG
The DNA here is from genome assembly GCF_054049715.1 of Rhizobacter sp. P5_C2. Lineage (NCBI taxonomy): Bacteria > Pseudomonadati > Pseudomonadota > Betaproteobacteria > Burkholderiales > Sphaerotilaceae > Rhizobacter > Rhizobacter sp. P5_C2. Next base: position 13,185 of record NZ_JBFULV010000049.1, read on the forward strand.
GGCGTTGCGCCGCAGACGAAACTTGCCGCGGGCACCTGGCCCCAGTCGGCCAGCGTCTGGCGCAGCAGCACGTCGTCGAGGCGACGGTCGAGGTCATCGGGCCGGTGGCGCGGCTCGCGGGTCGTGACGAAGACCAGCCTCAACGACGGATCGGCCTGCGCCATCGCGGCCAGCTCATCGGTGCAGATCAGCTCGTCGTGGCGGCGCGCCGAGTACAGCAGCAGCGTCGGCACCCCGTGGCCCGCCGCGTGCCGCAACCGCAGCATCGCGAGCAGTGGCACGACACCCGAGCCGCCCCCCACCAGCAGCAGCGGCCCACCATCCGCCGGCTGCCACACGAAATGACCGCCGATCGGGCCGCGCGCTTCCAGCGTGTCGCCGGCCTGCGCCACGTCGTGGAACCACGGCGAGACCTCGCCGTCGTCGAGCCGCTCGACCATCAGCTCGATCCGCGCCGCGCCCGGTGCCGACGCGATCGAGTAGCTGCGCTGCGCTTGGTAGCCGTCAGGCGCGGACAGCCGCACATCCAGGTGCTGGCCGGCCAGCGACGCGGGCAGCAGCAGGCGCAGGAACACGCTGACGACGCGCGGCGTGTGCCGCACGATCTCGTCGATCGCGACCTCTTGCCAGGTGCCGGTGGCCATCACGGATCGTTCGTGTAGCGCTGTTCGCGCCACGGATCGCCACGCAGGTGGTAGCCGCGCAGCTCCCAGAAACCGGCCTCGTCGCGCGCGGTGAAGCGCAGGCCCTTCAGCCACTTCGCGCTCTTCCAGAAATACAGGTGCGGCACCAGCAGCCGCGCCGGGCCGCCGTGCTCGGGGGCGAGCGGGGCGCCACCGAAGCGGGTCGCGACCATCGCCTGGCCGTTGACCAGGTCGGCCAGCGGCACGTTGGTGTCGTAGTCGTCGAACGAGCGCGCCAGCACCCAAGGCGTCGGCGCCTCGAGGCCGGCGGCGCGCAGCAGGTCGTCGATGGTCACGCCCTGCCATTCGGTGTCGAACTTCGACCAGGTGGTCACGCAGTGGATGTCACCGCGCCAGGTGGTCTGGGGCAGGGCGTTGAATTCGTCCCAGGACCAACTGGCCAGCGGCCGTGGGCCGTGGTGCAGCGTGAAGCGCCAGTCGGCCAACGGCACGTCGGGCGTCGGGCCGTACGACAGCACCGGGAAGTCATCGGTGAGGTGCTGGCCCGGTGGCAGCCGCTTCGCCACGTCGGTGGCGGGGCGGCGGCCGAAGAATCCGCGGGTTGCCATGAATCAGAGTCTCCTGGTTGATCACAAGCCGCGCACGTCGGATTCGACGCGAGCGAGTTCTGCGCCGATCTCGTCGAGCGCCGCGCCGAGGTTGCTGACCGTGCCAGTGTGCACGCTGTCGGCCAAGGCCATCGAGAGCGTGGCCAGCCGTTCGGCGCCGAGCTGTTGGCCCGAGGTGGCCAGCGCATGGGCGGCGCGCTTCAGCTCGGCCCATTGCACCGGTTCGCCGGCCGCCGCGCGCATCTGCTGCAGCAGCCGCGGCGCCTCGCCCAGAAAGGTCGACGTGACCGAATGCAGCAGGTCGTGCATGCCCGGCCGCTGGCGGGCCCGCAGCTCGGCCAGCGCCTGCGGCGCCAGGCGCGGCGGCGCGCTGAGCCAGCGCTGCAGCACATGCTCGATCACGTCGCGGGTGAAGGGCTTCGCGATGTAGTCGGTCATGCCGGCGGCCAGGCAATCGTCGCGGTCGCCCGCCATCGCGTTGGCGGTCAGCGCGATGATCGGCAGATCGCGTTCGCCGTGGGCACGGATGCGCCGCGTCGCCTCCAGCCCGTCGATGCCCGGCATCTGGCAGTCCATCAGCACCGCGTCGTAGACGCGTTCGCGGCAGCGAGCGATGGCCTGCAGCCCGTCGCTCGCGCGATCGACCTGCAGGTTCAGCGATTCGAGCATCGCCGCGGCCACCTCCATGTTCACCGGGTTGTCTTCGGCCAGCAGCACGCGCCGGCCGGCCAGCGGCGCGCCCTGGGCGCCCGATGCGGCCGGCCGCTCGCGCGGGGCGGGGGCGCCTTGCGCCGCGGCGAACGGGATGCGCACGCAGAAGGTGGAGCCGCGCCCCTTCGCGCTGTCGACCGCGATCGTGCCGCCCATCAGCGTCACCAGCTGGCGGGTGATCGCCAGGCCCAGCCCGGTGCCGCCGTAGCGCCGGGTCATCGAGCCGTCGGCCTGCATGAAGGGCTGGAACAGCTGCGCGCGCGCCGCCTCGTCGATGCCGATGCCGGTGTCGCGCACGCTGAACTCGATGCGCGGTCCGGTAGCCCCGGCGCTCAGCTCGCCCAGCGCCGCGAGCTTCAGCTCGATCTCGCCGCGCTCGGTGAACTTGACCGCGTTGCTCAGCAGGTTGGCGAGCACCTGGCGCAGCCGCATCGGGTCGCCGCGCACCACTTGCGGCACGCCGGGGCCGATCTCCACCGTGAGGGCGACGTCCTTGCGCCGGGTTGCCGCGGCATACATGCCGAGTTCGTCGTGCACCAGCGCGGACAGGTCGAAATCGATGCTCTCGAGTTCGACCTTGCCGGCCTCGATCTTGGACACGTCGAGGATGTCGTTGATCAGGTGCAGCATGGTTTCGCCGGAACCGTAGGCGGCGGTCGCGAGGTCGCGCTGGCGGGCCGTCAGCTCGGTCTGCAGCAGCAGCTCGGTCATGCCGAGCACGCCGTTCATCGGCGTGCGGATCTCGTGGCTCATGTTGGCCAGGAAGGCGGATTTCGCGCGGCTCGCGCTTTCGGCGGCAGAGCGCGCGCGCTCCAGCTCGCTCAGCATGTGGTCGCGCCGCTCCAGCAGGCGGTAGACCGACAGCGTCAGCCAGAGCAGCAGGGCGTTCATCCCCAGGGCCAGCGAGGCGACCAGCCAGGTGGACCGGCGCCAGTGCGCCAGCACGACGGTTTCGGTCGCGATGATGCTGACCACCATCGGGTAGGTCTGCGACACCGCCGGGGCCACGATGCGCAGCCGGGAGTCGCTCGGGTCGGTGGCGCGCGGGTCATTGAAGATGGCGGTGCCGCCGACCTGCGGTCCCTCGGTCAATGCGCGGAACGACGCGCTGCCCTTGATGACCTGGCCCATGAAATCCTCGCGCGGCGGGTAGCGCGCCAGCAGCGTCGCGTCGCCGCGCAGCAGCGCGAGCGAGACATCGCTCTGCTCGAAATTCATCGACCGGTAGAAGCGCTCGAAATACTCGCTCTCGATGCCGACCTGCGCGGTGCCGATCATCCGGCCCTGCGGATTGCGCAGCTTGCGCGAGAGGTAGAAGGTCCAGCGGCCGTTGCCGCGGTTCTTGACCGGCTCGGACAGGAAGACCTCCAGCGTCGGGTTGGCCAGGTGCGTCTTCAGGTAGTCGCGGTCGGACAGGTTGATGTCGGGCGGCGGGTAGCCGCGCGAGAAGTTGACGAGGTCGCCCGCGGTGGTCGAGATCGAGATCACGTCGATCTGGGGCAGGTCTTTCTGGCGCTCGCGCATCATGTCGAACACCGATTGCCGTCCGGCGATGCGGCGCAGCGCGCTCTCGTCGATCGGTTCGGATTTCTGGATCTCGTCGACGACGCGACCGAGCACGGCATCGGCCGCAGCGAGCGTCTGGTCGGCATGGCGCACGGCCAGCGTCGACAGCTTCGACAGGAACAGCCGCCAGTCGTCGAGGGCATCCTGGCGGCTGCGCCAGCTGACGAAGCCGGCGGCCGACAGCGTCAGCACCATCACCGCCAGCCCCGCGACCAGCACCGATTGGCTGCGGCGTAGGCCGGTGCGGCGAGGGGCGAGGGGTGCCCCGGCCGACGCCACGCCGGACCCGGTTACTGCTTCCGGGGTGGCCGGACTGTCGTGATGCCCCATCCTCATGCGTGGATGATGCCGCGTTTTGCCGGCCCGGGGCCGCGGGGAACCCGGTGGGGCGTCAGGTGATCATCGGCGTCAGCGCGCGGGTCACGCGGTTGGATTGCTCCTCGGTCAGCATGCCGGTGAGCAGCTGGAAGAAGCGGGGTTGCTCGATGCCGGAGACGATGTACTGCCAGCGGTAGGCCTTCAGCATCACCGCATGCAGCTGGGCCAGTTGCTCCGGCGAGCGCAGGCCGCGCAGGCGGACGAAGTACCGCACGTCGGACTGGCTCTGCAAGACCAGCAGGCCGTCGATGGCCCGCATCAGCTCGATCAGGTCGTTGACGGACGCATCGCGCTGGGCCGGCGTCAGCTTGGCGTCTTCGCGCAGCCATTCCAGCTCGTCGAGCACCGCGTGCTGCGATTCTTCTTTCCAGTGGAACAGGAACACGTCCTTGAACAGCTCCGACAGGTCGGCGTCGACGTGGATGCTGCGCTGGTAGTGCGTCTGCGTGAAGAGCTCGATGTGGCAGGTCAGCGCCAGCACGGCCCAGGTCGACTTGCTGAGCACCAGCTGCGCGACGGGATCGGCCTCGGGCACGAACTGGTAGCCGGGTTCCATGCCGACGGCCATCAGGTGCTCGAGCCGGCGGAACAGCGCCTGGTGCTTCAGTTCCTCGTCGCTGAAGCGGATCAGCGCCTCGAGCGCGACCTGGTCGCCGAGCCAGTGCTCGCGGCTCACGTCGAGCAGCTTGGCATTGATGAAGCGCTCGACCATGCAGAACATGTTGACGTAGGTGCGGCCCTGGATCTGGCTCAGCAGGTACTTCTCGCCGGTGCTGAAGTCGCGCAGGTGCTCGAGCTGCGTCAGCCCGTCGGGCAGGAACTTGCGGTCGAAGTCGAAGTTGCGGCTGCGGATGACATCGCGGTCGATCTCCCAGCGCACGCGCTTGGAGATCTCGATGCAGCGCGCGTAGCGGGCGGTGGTTTCCGGGTCCATGGCCTGCGGGGCGAGGGGGGCGAGTACGTCGGTGCTCATGATCAGTCCTCCTGAATGTGATTGCGGATCGGCGGAGCACCGGCGACGCTAGCCACAACAAGAGGAGAAATTGTGCAGTTCACCCTGCTGTCGAAACGACTTCAGGTGCTGCAAACGATGCCAGGCAGAGCACGCAGCGCATGGAGACGCTGCGGCTGCTGCCGGGCAAGGCTCAGGCCGTGCCCGCGCCGGCCGCGCGCTGCGGCAGGGTCGGACCGGTCTTCGGTCGTCGTCGGCCGATGCGCCCGCGCATCACCGGCGTCGAGATCGGCGCGGTGATGGCGGCGGCCGTGGCCTGGATCGGCTGCGTCAGCCACGTGGGTGGCTGCCAGTCGCCGAACCAGATCGGTGCCGGCTGGGCGGTCACGCGCGGTGTGAGCTGCTCGTCGACGATGCGGCCGAGCTTCATCAGCAGCGCATGCGCGTAGTCGGCCTCGTCGGCGACGAGGTGCTGCAGTTCATCGCGGATCTGCATCACTTGCAGCCGCAGTTGCTGCACCGGCGCGAAGTCGGCGTGGCGTTCGATCGCCACCAGATGGTCATGGGTCAGTCGAGTCATGGACGAGGTCCCTCCGGGTTGGATTGACTGGATTCATTGGCAACACGCGATTACCTTTCAGTGCTTGCGGCGCGGACGCGACCGTGGCAGCAGTGTCTGGTTCGGGGCGGAAGCGGCGGCAGACCCATGCGAATGCGCGATGGCAAATGCGAAGCTGGGGTGATGGGCGGCCGGGTGTGGTGTCCGGGCTGCACCTCAATAAGCGCGACAATGTATATTATGTAAACTTACTGAGGCACCTTGGCCGCCGGCTGCTGGCATGGGTGCAAACCCTGTTGCTGGCTGCCGGATGGAAACCCAGCCCTTCTTTCGGCGGTAACGCGCAACTCCCGGCGAAAACCGCGGGTCTGCGGCTGCGTCACGTGAACAGAGCGAGTGGAGTGGGGCTGAACTTGATCGCTGCGGCGAACCGCAACCGCGACGCGCACCTGGCCTTCGGTGCGCAGCTGCTTCAAACCGGAACCCTCGTGTCCACGCCCTTGCCGGCTTGCCGGCGGCGGGCCGGCAAGAAGCACCTTCACGCGCCGCTCTGTATTTCAGGATCGAAGGAGCAGATCAGCTTCTTGACCACGGCCGGATTCGGTTGCGTGCCGGTCGGATCCCAGTCGTACAACGCGAAGATCAGCGCGACACCTTGCGTCCCCTTCACAGAGGGAATCTCGACCGACAGGCCGTCCTTCGAGTGCTGGAAGGGGTGGCAGTCACTCACGTCCCTGTCCTCGCCGAGCAGACGCACTGCTGCCCCATGAAGCCTGACGCGCCGGTCCCACATCATGTCGAGGACCACAAACCCCTCCACCGTGTTCAAAACCGAGTCGAGGAGTTTGAACTGCTTCATTTCCTCCTCGAGCACCACCGTCAGCTCGAAGTCCCTGATCTGGTTTTTATCCGGAAGAGAAATCTTGATCTTCCCGCCACACGGGGGGGGCTGCAGCTTGACCGGAGGCATCGGCGACACCAGCATCCATCTGCCCGAGGTGCGTCTGAAGTAGAGGCAGGGCTTGTGCGCTTCCACGAAGCCTTTCGTGGGGACGACACAGTAGTCGCCTTCTTGCGGTACCGGACCGGACATCGATATCTCCCTTTCGTTGGTCAAATCAGAACTTGCGGCACATAGCCGCCCTCGGTCAGTCGTTGGATCGACGCCGCGTCCGGCGCGTCGCCATGCAGACACGTGCGCGCCTTGATCCAGGCTTCAAGCACGAATCCGCCCTGCCCTGATTGCACCCGAGGTGCGAGCGCCTTTTCGCTGGCATCGCACCACTCGCGCAAGCGCAACCCGCCCCCCATCCCGCCGAACGCCTGGATGCCGAGCAAGGCCCGGCGCGCCTCGAGTTCCCTCGCCTGGGCGTCGTGGGGAAATTCCGCCAGCAAGGCCTCCAGCGCCGACGCGACGGCGACATTGGCATCCAGCACGCGCTGCCATTCGCCGGTGCCGGCCCGCAATTGCGCGGCAATCATCTCCATGCGTACCCGGGTCTTCTTCCAGGTGTAGTCGTCGCGCAGGCTGTCCAACCGGTGTTCGGCCAGCTGGCGTTGCAGCACCTGCCACTCGGCGGTCGTTGCCAATCCGAGGTCGACACGCAATTGCAGCAGCGCACTCTCGGCTGCGAACTGCTCGGCGATCCAGCGCTGGTTCGTGCCATCGTTGCGCACCGCCTCTCTCAGCGATGCCACCCCCTCCTGCATCGCCTTCAGTGCTTCATCGTTGCGGCGCATGGCCTGCAAGGCGGCCGCGCGATGGATGGCCACGATGCCCGCGGAGTAGCCCCGCGCATGCTCGCGCGGATGCTTGATGCGCAAAGCGTCCTTGGCGGCGTAGGCCGCATCGAGATGTGCCAGGGCTTGCCGGGGCGCGCCGCGGACCAGCGCCAGCCGGCCAAGCCAGAGCTTGGCGGAGGCAATGGCATCGACCAGGCCCGGGTCGTCTCGCTTCGATTCCAGCAGGCCCGTCTTCAGCGCCAACGATGCCTCGAACGAGGCCGTGGCCTCCGCCCACGCGCCGCGCCGCATCGCGATCGACCCCAGGCTGCTGAACGCGTAGCTCAGCTCGAGGCGCGCCGACGGGCTGCCGGGCACCGCGGCAAGCCACCGCTCGCAGGCCTCGCGGTAGCGGTTCATCAACGCCGTGGCGCGCGTGAAATCGTTGGCATCGTAGGCCATCTGCGCCAGCCAGAAGGCATTGGCGCCGAGCACCTTGTAGTACTCGTCGGCATCGAGGCCCGGGCTGCGATCCAGCGGATGCAGCACGCGCTCGGCCTGGTGCAAGGCGTCCATCGCCACGTTGACGCGCCCTTGCCCGCTGCTGCTGTTCACCTCGCCGATCATCACCAGCGCCTTCGCACGCTGCAGCACATCGTTCGCCGGTTCGCCTTCGTAGCCCTCGCGGCCCAGCAGCTTGACGCCCTGGTCGCTGATGCTGGCCAGCAGGTTCAGCTTGCCGATGGGCCTGAGCTGCTCGGCCAGGTCGCCGAGCATGAACGAGGCAAGGCGCTGGCTCTGCAGTTCACGTCGCGAAGCCTCGCGAGCCAGTTCGGCATACCGGATGGCCGACAGCCCTGCCAGGCAGGCCAGCAGCACCGCCAGCGCAGAAGCGGCCACGCGTGTTCTCGCCTGGCGCTTCAGCCGCTGCTGCGAACCGGTGACGAAGGCTTGCTCGTCGTTGGTGAAGAGGGACCGGGCCGCAACGCCGGCGCCGGCTGCCTTCCAGAGCATCGCGCCCTGGGGCAGCAGCAGCGTGGCGGCTTTGCCGCCCTCCAGCCAGCGCCGCACCCACGGCAGCAGCTCGTCGCGCAAGGCCAGCGTCGCGCGGTGCTGGCCGATCCACTGGGTCACGCGCGGCCAGCGCCGCAGCAATGCTTCGTGCGCGAGGCGCACGCCCGGCACACCCGCCACGCTGTCGGCAACGAGCAGGCGCGCCTCGACCAGCGCGGCGACCAGCGCGCCTTCAGCCCCCGCGGAGAGCTCCGACATGCGCACCCAGCGCCCGGTCGGCGCGGCCGCTTCGTTCGACAGGCTCACCAGCCGCGGCAGCAATGTCGGCAAAGCCTGCTGCTGAGCTGCCGGCAACGAAGACAGCGTTGCCTCTGCACGCTGGCCCACCGCGCCTTCGATTCCGCCCATGGCTTCGTAAGCCGACCAGGTCAACTCGTTGCCCGGCTCGCGCGCCATGTACAGCGCATGCAGCGCGTATTGCAGCAAGGGCAATGCGTCTTGCGCCTGCACGGCATCGGCGCACAGGCGATCGTCGAGGCGCTGCAGCCCGCTCGCATCGCGGCCGTAGTTCAGGTCGGCGGCCCGGGCTGGCAATCGGATCATCTGGGCCAGCGCCTCGGCGCTGGCCGGCTCGAGGTCCACATGCGCGCCATGCGCCTTGCCCTTCATCAGCGCGGCATGGCGTGCGAGCTCCGGATAGAAGTCGTTGCGGCAGACGACGACGGCCATCAACGCCCGCGACCGGACCATGTCGTCCAGCACGGCGATGAACGCGTCTGCACTGCCCGCCGGCGCGGAGCGGAACAAGGCCTCGAAGCGATCCAGCACCAGCATCGGAGACGCGCGCGATGGCATCCCGAGGGCATCCAGCGCAAGACGCAGCGCCTGGATGACGCCGGCCGGCCGATGCTGGAGCGCGTCGGCGAGTGTCTCGATGCTGTAGCCGCTGAGCAGCGGCCGGTGGTCGATGTCCCAATCCATCAAGGCGCTGGCCAGGGCCCGCCACAGCCCCAGTTCTTCGTGGGCGCCGAGATCGCAGGTGGCCGCCGCGCAGGGCTGCAATGCGGATGCGGACTCGCCCGCCACTCTGGAGCGGCCCTCCAGCAGCGCCGGCAACAGCCCTGCTTCGACGAGCGACGTCTTGCCGGAGCCGCTGGGGCCGAGCAGCAGCAACAACGGGTGGCCCAGCTCGCACTGCCGGGCGAGTTGGCGCAAGACGGTGGCCAAGGCCGCATCGCGGCCGAAGAACACGCTCGCGTGAGCGCGCCCGAACGGTTCCAGCCCGCAGAACGGCGACTTGCCGCGCCACGCGCCCTGGTGGCTGCGTTCGCCCTCCGACGAGAGCACCTGGACGGGGGCGACCAGCCGGTAGCCCCGTTTGCGCAGCGTCTCTATATAGCGGGGGGCGCTGGCCTGGTCACCCAGCGCGCGGCGCAAGGCGGCGATGGCGCGGTGCACCGGGTGGTCGCCCGACACGACGCCCTGCCAGCAGGTGTCGAGCAGGCTTTCGGCGCTGACCACTTCGCCGGGCGTGCGGCTCAGCGTGGCGAGCACGGCAATGGGCAAGGGTTCGAGGGTGAGCGTTTCGCCGCCGCGCGTGAGCCGGCTCATCGCCACGTCGACCAGCCAATCGTCCAGCATGAATCGCATGCCTGCACCTTGTTCCAGGACTCACAGGATCAAAAACCCCATGGCGGATCGTCCGGCGGTGCTCTGCTGTTCGGTCGCCCATGCGCCTCTTGCGAGGCGACAGCTGCCGGGAATTATGCATGTGCATTGGCATCGATTGCACCCGCGAATTACGACAAATCGGTGGCTGAATTGTCCGGAAACCCAGGGGCGCGAAGGCTCCGGAATGCTCCGGAAGGTTTCCGGAAGGTGCGCGGCGAGGCCTGTGTCTACGGTGTGGTCTTCAACGCCCCACGAGGTAATCGCCATGATCCGCACCTTGCTCAACCTGATCCGCAATATCCGCCCCGATAGATTCCGCCGCGACAAATCGCTCCGCATCCTTCAACTCGAACGGCAATTGGGTTCGCTGAGGCAGGAATGCCRGCGGGCCGAGATGCGCGAGCGCGAACGCATTGCCTGCCGGCTGCACGACGACATCGGCCCGTTGATATTTCTTATCCGACTCAAGCTTGGCGAATTGCGCTGCCCGAGCCAGCCGCAGCCGGACGGCGTACTGGACGAACTGAGCCAGTTGGTGAAGCAGGCGGCCGAGACCGCCCGTTCGCTGACGCACGAACTCGGTGCCTCGCTCGTGGGTGCTGCCTTGCTGCCGTCGCTGCAAGGAATTGCGCAGGAGCTGACGCGCCGCTCGGGGATCGCCGTGGCCTTGGAGGTGCCCCACGCGGGGTTCTGCCTGCCCGAGCCGCAGCGCTCGGTGGCCTGCCGCACGGTGCGCGAGCTCTGCCTCAACGCCCAGAAGCACGCGAGTGCACGCCGGGTGTCGATCGGCTCGCGGGTGAGTGCGGGTTGGCTGTGGATCGACGTGCAGGACGACGGCCAGGGCCTGGGCGTGCCGGCGCTGCGAACCTGGCGGGCCAGCCCCGACGGCGGCTTCGGCTTGGCCAGTGCCCAGGCCCAGTTGCGCGCGCTGGGCGGCGACCTGCAGTTGCGGTCGCGACCCGGCCGCGGCACCTGTGCGCGCCTGATGCTGCCGCTGAAGGTGGCTTGAATGACGCTGCGCATCGTGGTGGCCGATGACCACCGACTCGTCCGCGAAGCCTTGCAGGCCTTGCTGGCGCGAGAGAACGACTTCGACGTCGTGGGGCTGGCCGAAGATGGCGCGGCGGCGCTGCGGCTGGTGCGGCAACTGCAGCCCGACGTGCTGGTGAGCGACATCGCGATGCCCGGCCTGAACGGCATCGAGACCATACGGCGCGCCTGTGCCCAGCAGGAGACGCTGCGCGTCGTCTGCCTGACGATGCACGGCGACCAGCGCAACGTGGTGGCCGCGCTCGATGCCGGGGCGTCGGGCTACGTGCTGAAGGATTCGTCGTGCGACGAGCTCGTGCAGGCGGTGCGGCTGGTGGCCGCGGGCCGCATCCACCTGAGCCCGACGCTGGTTGGCGTGGTGATCGACGAGATCCGCCTGCGCCAGCGCGCGCCGGCGGCGCTGACATCGGCTTCGGCGGCCGAGCTGCTGACCGTGCGCGAACGCGAGATCGTGCAGCTCTACGCCGAAGACCTGAGCACGCAGGACATCGCCGACCGCCTGCACCTCAGCGCCCGCACCGTGGCCACGCACCGCGAGAACGTGACGCGCAAGCTGGGCGTGCGTGGCGTCGCCGGCCTGACGCGCTACGCGATGCGTGAGGGCCTGACCACGCTGGATGCGTTCCCGCCGACGTGAAGCGACGTGCCGATCGGGGGATTGCGGAAGCGCCATCTCCGCGAATTGCCGATCGGCGCAGCGGGCGAAGGCTCCTACGGTGGGCGTACCTCATCCACCAGGAGTCTTCCCATGCCGCTGTGGCTCTACGACCTTCCCGCCTGGCTGTTCGGCCTGGTCATCGTCTCCACCTGGGCCGCGCTTGGCGTGGGCGGCCATGCACTGTTCCACCGCTTCGTGCGCACGCCTTTCCGGGACGCCGAGAGGGAGGTGGCCATCGCGCTGCTGGCGGTGGTGGCGACCATCAACTCGCTGCTGCTGGCCTTTTGCGCTGTCTCGGCCTGGGAGTCCTTCGGCAGCGCCGAGAAGGCCGTGGGCGCTGAAGCCAACGCCATTGGCGAACTGGCGCGCGACCTCGCTGTGTACAACACGCCGGCATCGCGCGAGGCGCGCGAACGGCTGAGGGGCTATGCGCGCACCGTTGTCGACGAGGAGTGGCCGACGATGCGCATCGGCCAAGAGAGCCCGCAGGCGCGGGACCTGTTCGACGTAGTCTTCCGCGCGGTCGCCGAGGTCAAGCCGGTGACGCCTGCCGATTCGGCGCTGATGCCCGAGATCTGGGCGCGCGTCAATGAGCTGGTGAAGTTTCGCCGCGTGCGCGTGGCGTCGAGCCAGGGTGAAGTGCCCGGCGCGTTGTGGGCCGTGGTCGTGCTGGGCACCCTGCTCACCGTGATGCCGACCTATGTGCTGCCGCGCACGCGCTTCAACCGCTGCGCGATCGGGATCCTGTCGGTGTCGATGGGGTTGGTGTTCTTCCTCGTCGCGGCAATGGACCGGCCGTTCGTGGGGACGGAGAGTGTGACGCCGGGGGCTTTCGAGATGAGCCTGCGGAACATGACGCGGTGGGACGTGCAGTCGAGGGTGGCTGTGGAGAGGGATTTGTCGGAGAGGTTGCGGTGACGGCGGTCGACACCCTCAGGCCGCCTGTTCCCCCTTGGCAATCAATCGGCTGATGCGCGAGACCGAGAGCCCGAGCTCGCGAGCCAGCGCCGTCATCGACAACCCGCCTTCGGTGTGCGCCCGGTAAAGCGCCTCTTCTCTCGTGGGTGTGCATTGCAGCCAGTGGGCCAGAGACTTTTCTGCGAGACGCTGCACCTTCGGGATGTCTCGCTAGGCCAGGCGCGGCGGATCCATCAGCGCTTGCATGCGGTCGACGAAATCGGCATCGCCAAGGTGGATCTGCTGGCGCAACCCGTCTTCCCACAGCTCGAGGCCTTGGGCGTTGGCCACCACTTGGGCATAGCGCCGGGCCGCCTGGCGATGGTCGGCGGCGGTGACTGCCGGCCGCTCCAACAGGTAGCCATGCAGACCCACTGTGTGGAGCCAGGGTGGTACCGGCGCCCTGCCGGTGTGGGCCGCGTAGCTTGACCACGGCCACGCCTCCAAGGTGTCCACCATCGCCGCTCGAACCGGGTTCAACTCCACGTAGGGACACAACTGGATCAGGTAGGCATCCCGATCGACCAGGATCGCATTGAAGCGTCCTTGGAAGAGATGGCCGACCTTGCCGTGCCGGCGGTTGTAGCTCAGCGTGTAGACGCCGTTCAGGTGCCGCAACAGCAGCGACAGGTTGGCTTGGCGGGTGTGCAGCACCAAGTGGTAGTAGTTACCCATCAGGCAATAGGCGAGCACCTGGACATCGAACCGCTGCAGCGCCTGGGCCAGTGTGATGAGCCAGGCTTCGCGGTCTCGGTCGTCTTCGAAGATCGGCTCGCGTCGGTCGCCGCGGGAGGTGACGTGGTAGATGCGACGGGGAACTCGATGCGCAGAGGGCGGGACATGCGGGCATACTATGGCGGGGGATTAAAAGGCAAGCCCCGACCCCCGTGACCGACCGTATTGCGACGCTTGAATGCGCAGTTGTAGTGATGTAGGAGCCGCTCCAGCAGACGCTCGAGCCGCGGGCGATCGATTGGTTCGACGCTCAGGCGATGGAGACGGTGTTTCTGTCCGCCATGACGGTGGCGGAGGCAAAAGGCAAGACCTGACCCCCTGCTCCTTGGTTTGACCCCAGCTCATGCCACTCAGAGGTCAGTTGTCCGAACCCAAAGCGGCGACTCGCGCGTGTACTGCATACCGGGCACCAGCCTGGGGCGGACACGAGCATCGATTTCATCGCGACGCGATGCGCAGACCGAGGACAGATTTTCGGCATGGTCAACGCTGAAGTGGTCTTCCAGCGCTTCCCTGCTGATGGCGTCGACGGCCAGCCCTCCCTCGTGGAGTAGCCGGAAATTCAACCACTCGCCGTGGTCTCCGAATCCAAGTACATCCAAAGCCGTCTCCGCGAAGTGATGCTCACAGTATGACCATCACCGAACAGGCGATGGAAACGTTGTTTCTGTCCGCCATCACGGGGGATGAGGCAAAAGGCAAAACATGACCCCCAGCTTTCGACCCTATTTTTCTGTCATCGTCACGTTGCTTTGAAAATTTTCCACGAAAGTATCTATTACTTTCTTGACACTCCCCATGAATTCATCTGTATCTTTCGCGCCTGCAGCAGTTTGCATGGCGGTATGAAAGCGTCGATTCCTTTGCAGAAGATCCTTCAGATCCGTATCCAACTTCGACTCGTCTATGGTGCCATGGCCAATCCGCGACAGCTTCTGCCCGCCGATTTGCTTGTGCTCTTTCGCCAAGGGAAGCAACAGGGCGTACTCCTGAAATCGGCGGAATAGATCGTTATCATTCTCCGTGATAGTCTTTTCTAGTATGGCAACTATTTCGATTAGGTTTGATGTTGATCGACCAACTATTTCGTTGAAGAAGAGTGACAGAGCGAAATTGAATTTGTTTCGTGAATCCTCATTGAAGACACTTATGGCGCTAGTAAATTTTGGCATGTCTAACAAGCCATCACGCAGCAGTGTCGCTATCGCCCGGTCATTCGTGTTTCCGCCCGCTTTCCGCAACTCGCGGAAAACATTCATATAGCTTGATTGCCCTGTGCTGAAACCCTTACCATGAATAAGATTGCCCGATGCGGTTGAGCTAAATTTATAACCATTTGTAAATTTTAACTCAATGCTGGATTCTCGGAAATCTTCCTTCGATATCGAGGTTGTCATGGATTCACCTGTGTAATCACTCTCTTGCCTGCGTAGGGTCTTGTGTGTTTTTTTATTCATCGGGGTGCCCTCGTCGGAATCGTATCCCCCGAGCGCGGCGGCGATTTCCATTCCCGACGAAGAACTGGTCGCGCCGAAGTCTACGGGTTCTTGGATAGTCCAGCGAGGGGAGGTATTGTGGTTCCATGCATCCAGCAGCCCCTTTCGAATATTGGTCGACTTGGTCGTGTCGTTTATATATTTCGCGACAGATTCCTTGTCGCTCTTTATTCCAAGATTTTCATTGACTATATAATTTTCCGCGTCCTGCTTTTTCAGCTGCATCGTCCCTATGTATCCCCGGCCCGGCGACATTGCCGACAATGAAAATCCGCTCAATGCATCCGATCTTTCATTTGCATCATTCGTCTGGCTCGGCACACTCGCTCGTGTCGCATTTATTCCCATCGCGTCAGCTTCTCGTTCCAGCGACTGATCGTCATTGACGTTCGTTTGCGCCAACCGTGTCGTTGCTGGTACCCTGCCTTGTCGCTGCTGCACCACATGCCAAGCCTCATGCGGCAAATGTTGCTCTTGCCCCGGCCCGAGATGGATGTCGTTGCCTTGCGCATAGGCCAACGCATTGAGTTGCGCCGGCTGGCTGGAATTGCGGTGAACTCGCACGCCCGCCATATCCATTCCTGATAGAGCCTCGATCCCCGCGCGCAATTGCGCCGGCAAGCCTCCATTCGCTTCGTCAGCCTCTGCTTGCGTCGCGCTGTTGTCTTCTGAGGCGCTTTGCCGTTGAACGGCCGCATCAGCGAACCGCCCTTGTAGCGGTGGCTCCTCCTCTTCATCCCCCTCGACCCGCTGCACCGGCTCGCGCTTGGCTTGCAGCGGTTCCTCCTCGTCGTCTTCAGCCATGCGCTGCACAAGCTCCGTCATTCCCAGCTGATCCATCGCGCGCCGTTGCGCCGTCAGTCTCGCCCCATTCGCAAGCGGACCTGTTGCCGTCTTCCGCTGCGCAGTCCCTCGATCCGCCGCCGCACGCCCCTGCTCAGCCTCAGCCTCCCGCTGCAAAACAAAGTCCTTCATTCCCGCACCCCCTGTTGAATCGATCGACCACTCGACCGCCCTCGCGACCGTAGCCGGTAGGCATTCAACAGGGCATCGCCAAATCTGCGATCCCACCCTCGCGCAATCGGCGATCCCTCGCCATTCCCGCAGCCCCTCGCCGAATCGGCAAGCCTACCCCACGCGCAATCCGAACCCCCATCTCCGCATCCCGCCGATGCGCGGCAAAGCCGCCGCTCCCTATCGTTCATCCACACCAACCGATGAACGAAACCGAGCCGAGCCGCCCCATGATCGACACCGCCCTCCTGCAGATCGCCACCTCGCTGAACGAGTCGCTGCGCCGCTCGCTCGGCGTGGTCGAAGACCTGGTGTCGCTGGCCAGCCTGCATGAGCCCGAGGGCAGCCTGTCGTCGCAGGCCACCGGCCGCCTCTCGATGTTCCTCGTCAACATCGAGCGCGACACCCTCCCCACCACCACCAACCGCAACACATCGGCCGGCCGCGTCGCCCTCGCCCCGCCCCCCATCTGCCTGAACCTGCAGGTGATGTTCGCCGCCTGCTTCGATGCCGGCCGCCATGCCGAAGCCCTGCGCCTCATCGCCTCGGTGATCGGTTTCTTCCAATCCCGCCCGGTCCTCGACCACCACAACACGCCCGAGCTCGACACCCGCATCGACAAGCTCGCGTTCGACATCCAGAACCTCTCGTTCGCCGAGCTCGCCAACCTCTGGGGGCTGCTGGGCGGCAAGTACATGCCGTCGGTGCTGTACCGCATGCGCATGGTCAGCATCGACGCAGGCACCACCTACGCCGAAGTGGCCCGCGTCGCGCAGCCGCAAGTCGGCGTCGGGGTGCAGTGACATGAGCGCCTACAGCCTGCTGCTGGAGATCGAGGTGCGCCACGGCTACTACGCCGACGAGGCCTGCCCGAGCCTGCGCTTCGTGCCCACGCCCGCCTGCCAACGGTTGGTGGCCCGCGTCGGCGGCCTCTCGCGCACCACGCCGCATGGCCTCGCGCTGTGGGCCGAGCGCGATCGCCTGGCCGACTTGCCGAGTGAGGACACCGCGGACGACACCGCGCTGGCCTGGACGCTGCACCTCGCCGACAACGCTTTCTGCGAATGCACCGAAGTGCGCGGCCGGCCGCAGCGCGAGGTGCTGTTGTTCGACGCCGCCAATGCGGTGGCCGATGCCTCCACCGGCCTCGAGCGCCTGCACAGCCACGAGGCCGCTTCCAACGAAGACCTCTGCCCGCTGGCCGAGATCGACCACGACGGCAGGCTCGCCCTCGCGGCCCCGCACGGCAACCCCTGCGGCCTGGTGCGCATCCCGCCGGCCCGCCTGCGCACCGGCAAGCGTTTCCTGATCCGCTTCGCGCCGCGCGCCACCGTCTGGACCTACTGCCTGGTCGGCGATTGGCGCGAGCCCGGCCTGCACATCGTCGACCTCGCGCAGCAGGTCAGCTTCACCCCGCTGCCCCCGCGCCAGCTGGCCGACGGTCGCCCGGCCCTCGCCTTCCGCGCGTCGTCGCCGATCGCGCTGCACCAGCAGCCGCCGGAGCGCTTCCAGCTGCGCAGCCGCGCCCCCGACAACGCGAGCGCCGCCAACGCCGCCCGCACCCGCCCCGACAAGGTGATCGTCAAGCGCCTGCCTGCCGCAGCCCCCCACCACTTTTCCCGCGAAGAGATCGGCGGTGCCCAGACCTGGGTCTCCGAGATCTTCGTCCATCGCTGACGCGACAACCCCAGAGAGGAGCCCTCCATGGCCGTCATGAAGACACCCGGTGTCTATATCGTCGAGAAGAACGCCTTCCCCAACTCGGTCGTCGAAGTCGCGACCGCGGTGCCTGCCTTCATCGGCTACACCGCGCACGCCGACAACGGCGGCAAGTCGCTGCTGATGAAGCCCTGGCGCATCAGCTCGATGGCCGAGTTCCACAAGTTCTTCGGCCACGCGCCGCAGCCGCGCTTCACCATCGCGCCGCGCCCGGCCGACGGCATCGCCCCCGCCGCCTTCACCGCCGGCGACACCGAATACGTGCTGGCGCAGGCCCCGGGCGCCGCCGGCGGGCGCTACCTGCTCTACCGCGCGATGCTGCACTTCTTCCAGAACGGCGGCGGCCCGTGCTACGTGGTCTCGGTCGGCGATTTCACGCAGGACCAGGCCTTTGACAAGCTGGCCGCCGGCATCGAGCCGCTCGTCAAGGAGCAGGAGCCCACCATGCTCGTGATCCCCGAGGCCGTGCTGCTGGCCGAGGCCGATTGCATCTCGCTGCAGCAGGCCATGCTCGCGCACTGCGGCGGCCGCATGCGCAACCGCGTGGCCATCCTCGACCTGTGGGGCGGCGAGCGCGATCGCCAAAGCCCGCAGGGCGATCCGATCGAGGCCTTTCGCGGCGCGCTCGGCATCAACTACCTCGATTTCGGCGTCGCCTACTACCCGTGGGTCAACACGACGCTGGTGCAGGAGAAAGACCTCTCCTACGGCGACGTCGCCAACCCCGAGGTTCTGGTCAAGCTGCTGAAGCAGGAGCTCGGCCTGCCCGATGCGCTCGAAGCCGGTGCGCCGCCCAAGCTCACGCAGCGCTTCCAGGCCGTCGAGGACCTGACCAGGACCGACGAGCAGTGGATCGCCGAGCTCACGCAGGAGATCAACGCGTCGACCAAGTCCGATGCCGACAAGCGCAAGCTGCTCGACCCCGCCGCGCTGCAGGGCGCGGTACAGACGAACAAGGCGCTGCTGAACAAGAGCCTCGCCACGATGAGCCCGCTGTTCAACACCATCCTCGCCGACGCGCGCACGCAGCTCAACCTGATGCCACCTTCGGCCGCGATGGCCGGCGTCTACACGATGGTCGACAACACGCGCGGTGTGTGGAAGGCGCCGGCCAACGTGAGCCTTGCGGGCGTCACCTCGCCCACGGTCAACATCTCGCACGAAGACCAGGAAGACCTGAACGTCACCACGCAGGGCAAGTCGATCAACGCCATCCGCAGCTTCATCGGCGAAGGCGTGCTGGTGTGGGGCGCGCGCACGCTCGACGGCAACAGCCTCGACTGGCGTTACGTGAACGTGCGCCGCACGATGATCATGCTCGAGGAGTCGTGCCGGCTCGCCGCCAAGGCGCTGGTCTTCGAGCCCAACGTCAGCGGCACCTGGGTCAGCATGCGCAGCATGATTTCCAGCTTCCTCAACGGGATCTGGAAGCGCGGCGGCCTGGCCGGCGCCACCCCCGACGACGCGTTCAGCGTGCACGTGGGCCTGGGCGAAACGATGACCTCCGAAGACATCCTCGAAGGCATCTTGCGCGTGACCGTGCTGGTCGCCATCAGCCGCCCGGCCGAGTTCATCGAGATCACCTTCCAGCAGCAGATGCAGAAGTCCTGAGCGACGCCTGCACGCCTGCCCCACATCCCCCACTTCCATTGACTCGATCCAAGGAGAGATTCCATGTCCGACGGAGCCACTCAAACCACCAACATCTGGCCGCTGCCCAAGTTCTATTTCAACGTGGACTGGGGTGACGCCCAGATGAGCTTCCAGGAGGTCTCGGGGCTGGAGGCCGAGACGCAGCCCATCGACTACCGGCACGGCAACAGCAAGAACTTCTCGCTGATCCGCATGCCGGGACTGAAGAAGTACAGCGACATCACGATGAAGAAGGGCACCTTCAAGGGCGACAACACGCTGTGGAACTGGTTCGCCGAGATCAAGCTGAACACCATCAAGCGCAGGCCGGTGACGATCACGCTGCTCAACGAGGCGGATGCCGTCGTCGTGACCTGGGCGCTGACGAACGCGTTCCCGCTCAAGTTCACCAGCACCGACCTGAAATCCCAGGGCAGCGAGGCGGCCATCGAGACCATGGTCGTCGCGCACGAAGGCCTGAAGATCACCAACTCGTGAGGCCCTCATGTCCGAGCCCGATCACGTGCCGGAACGCTTCGATCCCCCGATCGCGTTCCATTTCGCGGTGCTGTTCGGCAGCACCACCAGCGAGCAGGAAGCCCAGTTCCGCGAGGTCAGCGGGATCGGATCCGAGATGGAGCTGGAGTCGGTGGTCGAAGGCGGCGAGAACCGCTTCGTCCACCAGCTGCCCAAGGCCGTCAAGCACCCTCGCCTGGTGCTCAAGCGCGGCATCGCGGCGAATGACTCCCGGCTCGTGACCTGGTGCAAGAAGACCCTCGAAGGCGGGCTTGCCAGACGCATCCAGACCCAGGTCGTGCAGGTGCAGCTGCTGGGTGCCACCAGCCAGCCGCTGCGTGCCTGGGCCTTCGACAACGCCTACCCGGTGAAGTGGTCGTTCGAGCCGCTGGAGGCGAAGAAGAACGAGGTGGCGATCGAAACCATCGAGCTGGTCTACACGCAAGTGCTGAAGACGAAATGAGATGACCCATGGCCATCGAGATCCGCCAACTGTCCGTGCGCTGCCGCATCGTCGCGCCGCCGCCCTCCCCCCGGCCGCAGCGCACCGACGACATGCGCGTGCTGAAGGAACAGATCTTTGCGCAGTGCCGGGCCTGGCTGCGCGACGAGCTGCGCCGCAGTCGGGAGCGTTGACATGCTGCTGCCCCTCAAGATCCAGCGCAAGGATCGGTCCCAGGGCCGACCCTTCATCGCCCTGATCAATCCTGCCGAGATCAAGACCACCTCCGCGCATCGCTACAGCAAGGTCCAGCCCCCGGGCACCAAGGGCGAAGCCCAGCGGCCGGACTCGCCCGACGACGAGAAGCTGTCGTTCTCGCTGGTGCTCGACGGCACCGGAGCCGTGCCGACCCCGGCCAGCGGCGTGGCGCAAGAGGTGCTGGCCCAGTTGCGCAACCTCGAACGCATGGTCGGGGTGGCTGCCGCGCTGGAGGGCGAGCCCACCATGATCCCGTTCGTGCAGATCCTCTGGGGGCAGTTCCTGTACGAGGGACGGCTCAAGAGCCTTCGCACGTCGTACACCCTGTTCGCCCCGGACAGCACGCCGCTGCGGGCACGCGTGGATCTGTCGTTCATCGCCCCTGTGGTCGTGCCGACCGGATCGCCACCGGCCGCCGCCGACGGCATGCCGCGCGAGGTTCGCGCCCGACCCGGTCAATCGCTCGCCGAGATCTGCCAGCAGGTCTACGGCGACGAGGTCGACTGCGAAGAGATCGCGCGCTTGAACAACCTCTCTGCGTTGCGCGAGCTGCCGATGGACGCCGACCTTTTCATGCCCGGCCTCGCCGCCGGCTGACCGGAAACTGGCATGACCGACAACACGCTCCCTCCGGCTCGGCTGACGATCAGCGGTACCGCAGGCACCTTCACCGCGCCGATCAATCCGTCCGAGCTGTCGAGCAGCCTCGACATCAGCTATGCCGAGTCGAAGCCGGGAGACAAGCTGCCCGTCGGCATCGGCCGCATCGGCAACGAGACGCTGACCTTCTCGCTGGTGCTCGACGACACGGGGGCGTTGCCCGCCGTGGACGGTCGACCGGACGAGGGCATCGCCCAACCCGTTGCCCTGCTGAAGCGGATCCTCGGGCTGACGCCCGGTAGCGAGGACGACAGCGGCGGCGCGCGGGTCCAGGTGACCTGGGCGGCCAGCACCTGGCCGTGCCAGGTCAGCAACATGGCCGTCGACTACACGCTGTTCGCTCCCAGCGGGCTGCCGCTGCGCGCCAAGCTGCAGTTGACGTTCGCGATGTGCCGGGGCCAGCCCGTCCCTGCGCCTGCGCCGCCCCCCGAGGCCGAGGAAGAGGAGGAGGATCCCTTCGCCAATCTGCAGAATCCCTTCGAGGACGACACCTCGGCAGACGAGCCCCTCGACGACCTTCAGAACCTGTTCGGCGATGACGAGAGCGAAACGCAGGGCGACGATGCCGATGCGAGCGGCAGTGGCGACGACGGCGAGAACAACGCCGGCCTGCCGCTCAAGATCCAGATCAAGAGTGGCGGCGGCGATGTGTGGAAGCGGCACGCGCTGCAATCCTTGCGCATCCACCACGCCGTCAACGCCATCCCGTCGGCCGTGCTCGAGTTCATCGACGGCGACATCGACGCCGGCACGCTGCCCTCCAGCGATGGGGAGCATTTCAAGCCCGGCGCCACCATCGAGATCAAGGCCGGCTATGGCGATGCCGAGCCCAGGACGCTGTTCAAGGGTCTTGTCATCAAGCACGCGGTGCGCATGGAAGGCGCCGGCAACCCGCGCCTGGTGATCGAATGCCGCCACAAAGCCGTGCGCATGACCATCGGCCGCAAGAACGCCAACTACCTGGCGCAGACCGACGACGCCATCATCCAGGCGCTGGTGTCCGCCGCCAGCCTCACCGCCGAGGTCGACACCACCACCGTCACGCACGACGAACTGGTGCAGCACTACTGCAGCAACTGGGATTTCATGCTGGCGCGTGCCGAGGCCAACGGCCTGCTGGTCATCGTCGGCGACAAGCTGGTGGTGAAGGCGCCCGTGGCCGAAGGCGAGGCCGCGTTGACGGTGCGCTACGGCGAAGACCTGATCGAGTTCGAGGCCGAGATCGACGCCCGCACGCAGTACACCGCCGCCCAGGCCGTCGCCTGGGATCCGAAGACGCAGCAGGCGGTGCTCGGCGAAGAAGCCGCACCGGCGGGGCCGGCCGGCCAGGGCGATCTCACGTCGGCCACGCTTGCCGACGTGATCAAGCTCGGCCCGATGCTCGTGCGCTCCGGCGCACCGCTCGCCAAGGAGGCCCTCACCGCCTGGGCCAAGGCCCTGCAGCTCAAGGCGGGCCTCGCCCGCGTGCGCGGCCGCATGCGGGTGCAAGGCAACGCCGCGCTGGTTCCTGGCGCGCTGGTGCAGCTCGAGAAGATGGGCAAGCGCTTCTCCGGCAAGGTCTACGCCAGCGGCGTGCGCCACGAGCTGGTCGATGGCGACTGGACCACCGACGTCGAGTTCGGCCTCTCGCCCGAGTGGTTCGTCGAACGCGCCGACGTGCGCGCGCCCGCCGCCGCCGGCCTGCTGCCCGCCATCGAGGGGCTGCAGATCGGCACCGTGCTGAAGCTCGACGGCGACCCGGCCAACGAGCACCGCATCCAGGTCTCGGTGCCGGTGCTGCAGGCCGAGAAGGCCGGCGTCTGGGCGCGCCTGATGCAGTTCCACGGCTCCAAGGGCATCGGCAGCTTCTTCGTGCCCGAGATCGGCGACGAGGTCGTGCTGGGCTACTTCGGCAACGACCCCAGCCACCCGGTGGTGCTGGGCAGCCTCTACAGCAGCACCCGGCCGCCGCCCTACGAGCTGGCCGCCACCAACGACACCAAGGCCATCGTCACGCGCTGCAAGTCGAAGATCGAGTTCGACGAGGCCAACAAGGTGATCACCGTCACCACGCCCGGCGCCAACAAGATCGTCATCAGCGACACCGACAAATCCATCCTGCTGCAGGACCAGAACGACAACAAGCTGACCCTCGGGCCGGCCGGCATCACGCTCGACAGCCCAAAGGACATCCAGCTCACCGCCAAGGGCCGCATCGTGCTCGACGCGACCGGCGCCGCGAGCATCGCCTCCAAGGCCGACGTGAAGCTCGAGGCCGCCATCAACCTCGCCTGCGAGGCCAAGTGCGCCTTCAGCGCCAAGGGCCTGACGGCCGAACTCGCCGCCTCGGCCAACGCCGTCGTCAAGGGCGCGATGGTGCTGATCAATTGACCCGCCACAGCGCACACCACCATGCCCTTCGCCGCCCGCCTCACCGACCTGCACGTGTGCCCGATGGTCACGCCCGCCCTGCCGCCGATCCCGCACGTGGGCGGCCCGCTGATCGGGCCCGGCGTGCCCACGGTGCTGATCGGCAAGCTGCCGGCCGCCGTCGTCGGCGACCAGGCCACCTGCGTCGGCCCGCCGGACGCGGTGATCAAGGGCTCGATGACGGTGCTGATCGGCGGCAAGCCGGCGGCCCGCGTCGGCGACCCCACGGCGCACGGCGGCCAGATCGCGCTCGGCCTGCCCACCGTGCAGATCGGCGGCTGAGTTCGCTACTTAACCCACGAAGAACGGAGACCCCACGATGGCCCGACCCCCTTCCTTCATCGGCACCGGCTGGGGCTTCCCGCCGGGCTTCGACGACCGCCAGCTCGGTGCGCTGATGGTCGACCACGCGCAGGACATCGAGGAGAGCCTGCACATCCTGCTGTCGACCCGGCCTGGCGAACGGGCGATGCACCCCGCCTACGGCTGCGACCTGCGCCGCATGGTCTTCGAGCAGATGGACACCGGCACGCTGGCCGAGATCCGCGATCTGGTCGAGCGCGCCGTGCGGGTGCACGAGCCGCGCATCGTGCTGCACGAGGTGCAGACCGGCACCGAGGGGCTGGTCGAAGGCGTGCTGCGCCTGCAGCTCGTCTACACCATCCGCCGCAGCAACGACCGGCGCAACTGGGTCTACCCGTTCTACCTGGGCGAGTCGGGAGCGAGGTCATGAGTGACGGCACCGACTCCACCCGCGGCACCGCCCAGCACCAGCGCCTGCCGCCCCTGCTCGGCGACGCGCCCTTCGGCGTCGACGAAGCAGGCCTTGCGCAGCGCATCGCGATGGCAGCCGCCCTCGCCCGCCGCATGCCCTTCGTCGACCTGGCTGGCCGCGAGAGCGGCCGCTGGGAGCGCCTCTTCGAGGGCGACGAATCGCTGGTGCTCGCGCGCATCGCCGCCTTCGACCTCGATGCCTTGCAGCGCGCGATCGTGCGCGACCTGCACGCCTCGCCCGAGCGCGCCGCGCTGCGCGTGACGATGCTGGCCCGCGCCATCGACCACTGGTGGAAGGTGCTGGCCGGCAGCGAAGAAGCCGCGGCCCGCGCCGTGCGCGAGGAGATCGAGCACACCATCGCGCGCCGCCTGAGCGACGACCTGGAATGGCTCGAGCGGCGCTTCGGCGCGCGGCGCTGGAACGGCCGCCCCGTCACCGCGGGCCTGCAAGACCTGTCGCCGATGTGGCGCGAGCCCGCGGCGTTGTTCGACCAGGCGCTGCCCGAGCAGGAGACGCTGCGCGGCATCGGCTTCGCGTTCCTCGGCGCGATCGGCCGGCTGCAATCGCTCGCCGCTGAGCGGCTGGACGAATCGCTGGCCACCGGCCGCCACGAGCCCGCCGCCGCGCTGCTGATGACCTTCTTCGAGCTGTTCGGCTCGGTGCAGCAGCGGGTGAACCGCTTCGCGTCGCGCCACGTCGATTTCTACTACCGCGATTGCCTCGGGCTGCGCCCCGCCGCGGCGCAGCCCGGGCTGCTGCACCTGGTGTGCCGGCGCGATGCCAACACCGAAGCACCGCTCGAGTTGCCCGAGGGCACGTTGTTCGAGGCCGGCAAGGACGCCGCCCGGCAGACCATCGAGTTCCGCAGCCTGCGCGCGGTCACGCTCACGCCGGCCCGGGTGGCGGCGCTGTACACGCTGCGGGTGGAGCGCGATCCGCTGATCTCGCCGGAGCGCGACCTCGGTTTCGCGACGCGCATCAAGGCGGCGCAGGTGACGGCGGGTCAGCCCAACCAGCCGCTGTTCGGCGGCAGCGCGTCATCGAGCGCAGAGGATGCCCGGCTGGGCCTGGCGGTCGCCTCCGCCGCGCTCGCGCTGGCCGAGGGCGAGCGGGAGATCTGCATGCAGCTGCGTGTCGCGCCGGCCGATGGCGGGCGGCCGCTCGCCGAGCTGGTCGACGACATCGCCAATGCCGCCGATGCCGAGGGCCTGCGCTCCGCCTTCGGCCGCCTGTTCGTGCGCTGGCTGATCTCCGGCGAGCCGCTGGCAGACGACGCGTTGGCCCGGCTGCGCGCCGCCGCCGCGCGGCTGCTCGGCCCCCGCAGTGGCGATGCGGTGAGCCCCGCTCATCCGCTGCACCTGCTGTTCGGCGAAGGCCAGCCCGAGCGCGAGCTGCTGTTCGGCCGGCTCGTCAACGGCGGCCTCGAGCTGCACCTCAGCGCCGCCGATGGGTGGTGGACGCCCGACGCCTGCGACATCAGCCCCACGGCGGAGGGCGGCTTGCAGATCGCCATCCGGCTGCGCCAGGACGACCCGGCCATCGTCGATTGCGACCCGGCGGTGCACGGCGCGGAGTGGACGCTGCCGCTGCCGGTGCTGCGCCTGGAGCTCGGCACCCGCGGCCGCATGTGCGGCTTCTCGCTGCTGGGCGGGCTGGCGCTGCAAGAGGTCACGCTGCAGGTGAAGGCCAGCGGCGTGCGCGACCTGCTGCTGCAGAACGAGCTCGGGCGGCTCGACGCGCGGCGCGCCTTCCAGCCCTTCGGCCCCTTGCCCACGCTGACCTCGGGCCTGGTCTTCGGTTCGCCGGAACTCGCGCGCAAGCAACTGCGGGCGCTGACGGTGCACGTCGAATGGAACGGCCTGCCGACCGTCGCCGGCGGCTTCGACACCTGGTACGAGGGCTACGCGCCCGCCTACGTGCCGGGCCGGCCCGCGGTGCGGCTGGCCATCCTGCGTGAAGGCCAGTGGCAGCCGGGTGCGGACGCTGCCGTGCCGCTGTTCGTGGCCTCGGGCGTGCCACCGCGCCTGCTGTCCGGCCACACGATCGCGTTCGACCCGGCGGCGGTGCGCAAGCACACCCGCGCCCACCCGCCCGAGCCGCTGGACGGTCCGCGCGTGCAGGGCGGCCTGTTCCGCCTGCAGTTGTGCGAGCCCGAGGGCGCGTTCGGCCACGCCGCCCACCCGATCGTGCTGGCCGATGCGCTGACCCGGCAGGCCCGGCTGCGGCGGACGGTGCCGCGCCCGAACCCGCCGTACACGCCGAGCTTCGAGCAGTTGTCGCTCTCGTACGAGGCCTTCGACAGCGTGCGGCTGGACCAGGCCCAGCCACAGGCCGGCCACGGCGAGCACGGCGCGCAGCTGTTCCACCTGCGTCCCTTCGGCCTGCAGGCGCTACACCCCGCCGCGGCCGGCACGCCACCCGGGCTGCTGCCGCAGCTGGACCACGAGGGCAGCCTGCTGCTCGGCATCGCCGCCGATTCACTGCGCGGCCCGCTCACGCTGCTGTTCCACCTGCATGCGGCGAATGCCGCGGATCCCGTCGGCGCTTCGGTACCCCGGCGCACGCACTGGTCGTTCCTGATGCACGACAGCTGGCATCCGCTGGCGCCCGGCCGGGTGCTGGAAGACACCACCAGCGGCTTCCTGAAGACCGGCACCGTCACGCTGGAGCTGCCAGCCGGGCTGACCCGCGACCACCGCGTGATGCCCGCCGGCCTGCACTGGCTGCGGCTGTCTGCCGACGGCGGCTTCGAGAATTTCGCGAGCCTGGTGTCAGTGCAGGCGCAGGCGCTGCGGGCCGTGCGCGTGCTGCCGCAGGCCGAGAGCGAAGCAACCATGGAGGCCGTCACGTCGGTGGCCGCGGTCGAGCCGCGCCGCTCGGTGCCTGGCCTGGCCGGCGTCGCACCGGGCGACGCCGTCACCGGCGGCCGACCCGCGCAAAGCACTGCTGCCTTCCGAGCGAGCGCCGGGGAACGCCTCCGCCACAAGGGGCGTGCCAGCCTCGCGTGGGACTTCGAGCGGCTGGTGCTCGACCGCTTTCCGCAGGTTGCCAAGGCCCGGTGCCTGAGCGCCCGGCAACTCGGCGGCGAGCCCGGCCGCACCACCGTCGTCGTGGTACCGCACGGCACGCGCAACGTGCACGACGAAGCCACCGCGGCGCCACGCCTCGATGCTGACCAGCTGGAAGAGATCCGCGCCTTCCTGGCGCAACGCATGTCGCCGTGGGCCACGCTGCGCGTGCGCAACCCGGCCTGGGAGCGCATCCAGGTGCGCTGCATCGTGCAGCCGCTGCGCGGGGTGCATGAGGGCGTGCTGCTGCGGCGCGTCGAGCGCGCGATCGTCGACCACCTGTCGCCGTGGATGGACGGCGGCTGCGAACTGCGCTTCGACTGGCTGCTGCGCTGCGACGACGTGCTGGCGCAGTTGCGCGCGCTGGAAGGCGTGGCGGCGGTGTCGCGCCTGTCGCTGCTGCGCGTGGCCTGCGACGACGATCGTCGCCACGCCCTTGCCGACACCGCACGCCGCGCCGACGGCGACAGCCCGGTGCTGCGGGCCACGCAACCCTGGAGCCTCGCGCTGCCGCTGCCGCGGCACCTCGTTTCGGTCCACGGCGATCCCGAGGCTCCGGCCACGCCGGCCGCCGGCATCCGCGAACTGGCGATCGGCAGCACCTTCATCGTCGGAGGCACCGCGCCATGACCGTCCGCAACCGCGACACCCTGCGCAGCTTCTTCGGGGCCGGCATGCTGCCGACGCAAGACCATTTCGGCGACCTCGTCGACTCGATGCTCAACATGAGCGACGAGGGCTTTCGCAAGTCGGCAGAGAACGGCGTCGAGGTGTCGACGCCCGCCGGCTACGACGCGCTGGTGAGCTTCTTTCGCGAGCAGAACCAGCGCACCGCCCTCTGGTCGATCGCCTATGGCGGCGAGCAGGACCAGCTCGCTTTCCGCCCTGGCGCGGTGACCGGCCGGCGCGGCCAGGCCGCCGCGCCGCCGGTGCTCTCGCTCGACCCGCGTGGCCGCGTGGGCATCGGCACCACCGAGCCGCGGCAGGCGCTGGAGGTGGCGGGCGTGATCGCCAGCGAAGGCCGCATCGGCCGCTATGCCGCGCCTTCGCTGCCGCCGCCGGTGGCCGATGGCGAGTGGCATGACCTCACCGGCCCGCTCGAAGCCTGCCAGGCCTTCGAGGTGGTGGCCGGCGCGGGGCGCGTGGGCGGCGGCCGCTTTGCGCTGATGCACGCCACCGCGCTGAACGCCTACAACCCGCGGCCGGGCTGGCTCGACCTGATCGGCCTGCGCCGGCGCATCCACGCCCAGCACATGTGGTACGGCCGCCGCTGCGACCAGATCCAGCTGCGCTGGACCGGCAGCAGCGGGCGCCAGGCGAGCTACCGGCTGCAGGTGCGCACGCGTTGCGACTACGGCGGCGACGTGCCGATCCGGGCCAGCCTGACGCGGCTCTGGTTCGACGACGAGCCGAAGGCGAACGGAACATGAAGCCATTGCCCTTGCCAGAAACCCTGCCGCGCCGCCGGCGCGATGCGCCGCCTTCGGCCTACACCCGCCTGCGCGCAGAGGGCCTGCAGCGCCTGCAGCGCAGCACCGGCGAGCGCTGGACCGACCACAACCTGCACGACCCCGGCATCACGCTGCTCGAACACCTGTGCTTCGCGCTCGCCGACCTGGAGTACCGGGCGGGTTTTCCGGTGCACGACCACCTGACCGGGCCCGATGGCCGCATCGACCACGAGGCGCTCTCGCTGCACCGGCCCGAGGCGGTGTTCCCCTGCCGCGCGACGACGGCGCCCGATTACCGCCGGCTGCTCCTCGATGCCGTGCCCGGCCTCGACGAGGCGACGCTCACGCCCGCGGGCACGCTGGCCGGCGTGCATCGGCTGACGCTGAAGCTCACCGCCGACCACGCCGAGCTACCCGCGCGCCGCATCGCCGCGGCGCGGGCCGCCTGGCGACGCGAGCGCAACCTGTGCGAAGACCTCGACGACGCGGTGAGCCAGGTGCGAGAGCAGCCGCTGGAGCTGCTGGGTGCGATCGAGCTGGCCGGCCCCCGCGACGCGGTGGAGGTGCTGGCCGAGGTCTACGACCGCTGTGCACGCTTCATCGCCTGCGCGCCGCAGGGCATCGGCCTGGAGCAGGCGCTGCGCGACGGCATGGCGCTCGAGCAGTTCTTCAGCGGGCCGCGCATGCAGCGCGGGCGCTTGATCCACGACGATGGCGCGGCGGGGTCGGACGTGCTGTTTCTGTCGGACCTGTCGGCGCTGGTGCAGGCGATCGACGGCGTGGCGCGCGTTCGGCTGGATGCCTTGCGCCAACCCGGCACCGTGGGCGCCACCAGCGTGCCGTGGCGCGGGCCCGGCTGGGCGCAGTCCCTGCGCGTGCCTGACGGCAGCGATGCCGGCCATGATTTCCCCGCCTTGAGCGTGGTACGCGCCGGCAGCGCGGTCGCCATCGACCCCCAGGCACTGCGCCTGCGCTACGCCGACCTGCGCGCCGGAGATGCCGGCCTCGGCCCGCGCACCGGCATCGCGGCGCCGCTGCCGCAGGGCGTGCATCGCAAGCCCTCGGGCTACCGATCGGTGCAGCTGGATTTCCCGGTCGTCTACGGCCTGGGCCGCGAGGGCCTGCCCGCCGGGGCCTCGATGCAGACGCGGGCGCGGGTGCGGCAGTTCAAGGCCTACCTGCGGCTGTTCGACCAGGCCCTGGCCGACGGCATGGCGCAGGTCGGGCACCTGGCCGCGCTGTTCTCGATCGATACGGGCTCGAACCGCAGCTACTGGCACCAGGACGTGAGCGGTGCCGGCGAAGCGCCCTTCGATGCACCCACCGCCGCCGTGCTGGACGACGTGCACCAGCCCTTCGAGCACCCACCGGCCCGCAAGCGCCGGGCGCTTGCGCACCTGCTGGCGCTGCACGGCGTGACGCTCTCGCAGGACGGCATGCGCCAGTTCGCGCCGCACCTGGACGCCGACGAGCAGGACGCCTGGCTGCTGCAGAACCTGGCGGCCTGGCTGCGCGATGTGGTGGCGCTCGGCCGCGACCGCGCCGGCGGCTTCGACTACAGCCGGCCGCTGTGGGCGAACAGCGCCGACGCTGAGGCGGACAACACACCGAACCTGCTGCGCCGCCTGAGCCTGCTGCTGGGCTTCCGCAACACGGCGGCGCGACCGCTGGCGCGCGCGCTGCTGCCGCGGCGCCTGGTGATCGTCGATAGCGCGGGCGCCGACGCCAAGGCGCCGGCCGTGAGCCCGCGTCCGGTCGCACCCCCTGCCCGCGCCCCCAGCGTGGACGAGTGGCGCCACGACATGCGCCGCATGCTGCCGCTGCACGGCGGCCAGCTGCCGCCAGCGCTGCTGCGCGCCGGGCTGCGGCGCGAGCACTACGGGCTCGTCTCGGTGGGCGGATCGGCGCAGCGCCTGCTGCTCGGCCCCGACGAGAACGGCTGGTGGTGGACGCTCGGCCACTACACCGACGCAGCCCGCGCGGCACGCGCCGCGGACAGCCTGCGCCGCTTCCTGCTGCGGGTCGAAGACGACTGCGACGGCCTGCACCTGGTCGAGCACCTGCTGCTGCGACCGGCCAGCGCGACCGCGCGCCCCGCCCACCACCTCGCACTGCGCCTGACGGCCGTGTTCCCGGCCTGGACCTCGCGCACCCGCGACGCGGCCTTCCGCAGCTTCGCCCGCGAGACCCTGGAAGCCGCCTGCCCGGCCCACCTCGTCGCCGAATGCCGCTGGCTGTCGTTCGACGAGATGTGCCGCTTCGAAGACGACTTCGCGCAGTGGGCCGAGCTCAAGCAAAGCAGCTGCCGGGCACTGGACGCGCAAGGCGCGGTGCCGGCGGATCTCGTGGCGGCGCTGGACGCCGCCGCTGCCCGCGTCGAGGCGCACATCGTTGCGCCGCCCGCCGACCTCACCCCCACCGGAGACCGCCATGGCTGAGCGCCACTTCCTTGCCGCGCTGGAACTCGAGGTCGACTTCGCGCGCTTTCCACAGACGCTGCCGGACGAGGCCGCCGCCGAGCAGTTGCTCGCCGATTTCGCGTGCGGCCCGATGGCGCGCGTCGTCGACAGCGCCTTCGACGACGCGGTGCCGGCCGACGAGACCTGGCGGCTCGACACGCTGCAGCTCGACCTCGGCGACATCGTCGTGGAGGAAGGCCGCGACTGGTCTGCCGCCGTGGCCGATGCCTTCGCGCGCAGCCTGGCCCGCCACCTGGCCGAACTGCGCGAGGCGCCGGAGGGCGGCGCGCAGGCGGGCCACCCGCGGCCGGTGGCGCACCGGCGGGCGCAGCTGGAGCAGCTACTGTTCTTCCTGCGCCACGGCCACATGCCCTGGTATGCACGTGGGCGGTTCGCCGCGGAGCCGCGCGCGCTCGGGCAGGCCTTGCTTCAGCAGGATGCGCGCGGCCTCGCGGCCGCGTTGCGCGCCTCGCCCGACCGCGCGTTGCTGCTGCGCCGGCTCGCCACGCAGTTCGAGGCCGACTGGTTGCAGGCCCTCGTGCAGGCGCTGCTGCCCGACGAGCCGGCGGCCGCGTGGCGGGTGCTGCGGGCGCTGCGCGAGGCCTCGCCGACGGGTCGGGCGGAGGGCGTGGACGCCGACGCCGAGCTGTGGGAGGCGGCACTCGAAGGCGTCTTCGCGCGTGCGTCCGGCGCGGCAGTGCCGCCCGAGCGCGCCGTGATGCGCCTGCAGCTGAAGCGCGCGCTGGACGCCGGTGCCGCGCTCGACGACGCATCGCTGAGCCGCACCGTGGCGGCCTGGCGCGGGCTGCTGCGCGAAGACCGTGCGTGGCTGCGTTCGATCCTGCAACGGCATGGTGGCGCGCCCGCCTTGCAGCGCCGCCTCGTGCGCCTGCTGCCGACCGGGCTGCTGGCGCAGGTGGCGGGTCTGTGGCTCGACGGCCGTCGCTCGCAGGCGCTGGCCGGCTGGATCGCCGCGGTGGCCGGCAAGGCACCGGCCCGGCCGGCCCAAGCGGCCGACGACGTTCACCGGGTGCTGTGGGAAGCGACCCTGCTCCAGCTGTGGGCCGACCGCGGCGAAGCGGCTTTCGACGGGCACCGCTTTGCACGCGAGGTGCGCGAACGCGCGGGCCTGCAGGGGCCGGGGGATGTGCGGGACGACGCGTTGCTGGCCGGCACGCGGCCTTCGGTGGCAGACCTCGACGCCGAACGCTGGGCCCGCCTGCGCCAGCGGCCCGACGAGATGCGCGAGGCCCTGCGGCGCGCCGTCCGCGAAGGCGATGCCGCCCGCATCGTGCAGCAGTGGCCGGATGCGCTGCTGCTGGAGGCGGCCGGCCTGCAATGGCCCGACGCCCGCCCCTGGCTCGCCGCGGCCATCGCGAGCCCCACGCACGATGCCGCCACCCGCGCGCGGCGCTGGGTGCACACGCTGGAGCGGGCGTGCTCGGGCCGGGCGGGCACGGCCTTCGACCCGGACGCCTACGTCGAAGACCTCGTCCACGAGGAAGCCCGGCACGCCGGCATCGAGCCCGACGAGGCCGCACGCCGCTGGAGCGACGAGATGCAGGCCCCCGCGGCCGAGGCGGCCTGGGTCGAGCGCATCGTCAACGCAGAGGTGGCACCGCAACCCGCGCGTTCGTTCGCGCGCAAGGTCGCCGACACGGTCGCGTCGCTTGCCTCGTCGATGGGCAAGCGCCTGGGGCGCCTGTGGTCGACGCCGCTCCCAGAGTCCGCGCAGGACGCTGCCCCCTCCATCGAAGTCGACAACGCCGGCCTGGTGCTGCTCGGGCGCTGGATGCCGCCGCTGTTCTCCCGCCTCGGCCTGCTGCAGGACGACGGCCACTTCACCGGCGACGCGGCGCGCGCCAGGGCCGTGCACCTGCTGCAGTTCGCCGTCGACGGGCTGGACGAGCCGGCAGCGGAGTCGCGCCTCGTGCTCAACAAGCTGTTCTGCGGCCTCCCGCCCCGCATGGCAATCGACCGGCGCTTCGCGGCCACGGCGCAGGAACGTGCGGTCGTGCAAGAGCTGCTCGGCGCGGCCCTCAGCCACTGGAGCGCGCTCGGCGGCACCAGCGTGGCCGGGCTGCGCGAGACCTTCCTTCAACGCGGCGGGCGTCTGGAGCGCGGGGCCGAGGGCGGCTGGTCTCTCGCCGTCGAGCCGGGGCCGGTCGACATGCTGCTCGACACGCTGCCGTGGGGCTACAGCCTGCAGAAGCTCACCTGGATGGAGGAGATGCTGCATGTCAGCTGGAGATGAACCGGGCGCGGCCGCCGAGGCGAATGCGCGCGCCCTCGAACGCGAGCTGGACTGGTTCCAGCGCGTGCTGAACGCGCGCCTCGAACACCACCTCGAGGACGTGCAGCAGCCGCTGGATCTCGCCGGGCTGGCGGCGCCGGATCTTTCCGGCGACCCCTCGCCCTACGCCGCCCTGCAGCGCGAATGCGGCCTGGGGCTGGAAGAGCGGCTCGTGCTGCTGCTCGCGCTCGCGCCGGCGCTGCGGCCCGAGGCGCTCGACCTGCTGCTGGCGCGCAACCCGAACCTCGACCGCGGCTTCTGCGAGTTCGGTGGCCGAAAAGGCGGTGTGCACGGCGGCTTCCTGCCGACGCTGGAGACGGCGGCCTTCCTCGTCGCCGGCGCCGACTTGGCCCAACGCTTCCGGCTGCGCGCGATGTTCGACGACAGCCACCCGTTCCGGCGCTGCGATGTGCTGCAACTCGACCGGGCGATGCCCGGGGATCCGCCGCTCGCCGCGAGCCTGGGTGTGAGCAGCGAGACGCTCGACCGCGTCACCACCGGCGCGCGCCACAAACCCGACTTCAGCAGCGACTTCCCCGCCCGGCTGATCACCACCCGGCTCGGCTGGGACGACCTGGTGCTCGACGACGACGTGCTCGACGAGGTGCTGACGCTCGAAGCCTGGATGCGTCACGGCCAGCGCATCCTCGACGACTGGGGCCTCGGCGGGGCCCTCAAGCCGGGCTACCGCAGCCTGTTCTACGGCCCGCCGGGAACCGGCAAGACGCTGACCGCGACGCTGGTCGGCCAGGCCGTGGGGGCCGACGTCTACCGCATCGACCTGTCGATGGTCGTCTCGAAGTACATCGGCGAGACCGAGAAGAACCTCGCGAAGGTGTTCGACCTGGCGCAGAACCGGCGCTGGATCCTGTTCTTCGACGAGGCCGACGCGCTCTTCGGCAAGCGCACCGCGACGTCCAGCTCGAACGACCGGCACGCGAACCAGGAGGTGTCATACCTGTTGCAGCGGGTCGAGGACTTCCCGGGCACCGTGATCCTCGCCACCAACCTGCGCGCCAACATCGACGAGGCGTTTGCGCGGCGCTTCCAGTCGATGGTGCATTTTCCGATGCCCGACGCGGCGCAGCGCCTGCGCCTGTGGGCCGGGATGCTGGGCGCGGCCGGGCGCGAGATCGCCGAGGCCGAGCTCGCGCTACTCGCGCAGGCGCACGAACTCGCCGGCGGTGCGATCGCCAACGCCGTCAGGTTCGGCGCCCTCAGCGCGCTGCAGTCGGGGCGCTCCGCCCTGTCGATCGACGACCTGCGCCGCGGCGTCGCCAAGGAACTTCGCAAGGAAGGACGGATTCCGTGATGGACAAGCGTCGACCCTCGAGCACCCGGCGCCCCGGCTGCGAACCTTGCCGGCATGCGCGCCGGCTGGCCGGCCTGCTGCTGGTTGCCGCGCTGCTGGCCGCGGCCGGTGGGCACGGCGATCCAGCGCGTGGTGAGGCGCAAGGGGTGGCGCGCGTGTCGGACCCGCCACCGGCGCAGAACACGGCGGCTTCGGCGGCCACGCCCGCCTCGGCACCGCTGCTGTTGCTGAGAACCGTCGCCTTGCGTTCGGCGCGCCGCGGGGAGGCCTACAAGCCGCTGCGGCTGGTGGACGCTTCCGTCTCGCCGCACCAGGTCCGGCTCGAGGGCGTGCTGCCCGCCGGCATGGCGCTCGGCGAAGACGGCTTGTTGCGCGGCGCGCCGGAACGCACCGGCCTGTACGACTTCCGCATCGAAGTGGTCGACGATGCGTCACGCCGGCTGGCTCAGCAGGCCTATGCCTTGCGGGTCGTGTCGGTGGCTCGCCCGGCAGCTCGCGCCGCTTCCGCGCCCGCGCCGGCGGCCTCGCCGGTGCTGCGCAGCCTCGGGTCCGACGAGGCTGAAGCCACCACCGACCTGCACCGCGAAACGCCCATCAGCTATTTGCTGACCGGCGACGAGCTCAAGACATGGCTGGGGGCGCCGGACGATGCGCCACCCGCGACATCCGCGCCGGAAGCCACCGCCGTGGCCGTGGCGGCGGAACCTGCCGACGCCGGCGCCAGTGCCCCCGTCCTCGTCGACATCGCACAGGCTGCCGCCCTGCGCCCCACGGTCGAGCAGTTGAAGGCGCAACTGGCGCCGCTTGCCGATGTGGAGTTTCCGACCCGGCCGCTGTTCGAACAGGCGATCTTGGCCGGGCGTTGCGAGTACTACCGCGCCCACGTCGAGCAGCAGTCACACAAGCGCGGCCTGGCCCATGACCTGAGCTGCCCGCCCGCACCGTCGCCGGGCCCGGTGCCGCCGGGACATGTAAGCCTGACCCAGTTCTACGACGCACTGCTCCCGGCGGATATCCAGGCCCAGCTCGTTACGCTCGCTGAAAAACGGCACCCGCTCGAGGACGCCAGGCCGCTGCTGCTGCAGAGCGTCCCGTGCGGCTGCAATGAGGCGCGCCCTTATGAAACGGTCTATGGCCTGATGCCGTTCTGGCTGGCCACCGAGGCACCACAACTGATCGACTTCGGGCTGTTCAGCCGCATCGGCTTCATGGGGGCGATGCTCAAGGACGACGGCAGCCTGAGCGCCCCCACCGGCTGGAACAGCAGCCGGTCCGGCGGATTCGCCCGCGCGGCCCGGCAGCACGGCTCCGACCTCGACCTCGTCATCTACCGGCGCGACTGGCCTGCCTTGCTGGACCTGCCGCAGGCGCGGCTGGAGGAGTTCGTCCGCACCGCGGCACGCAATGCGGTGCTGATGGTCGAAGCTCGTTTCGAGGACGCGCGCTCGAACTGGCTGGAACCCTTGCTGATGCCGGCTTGGCGCGAGCGCGAGCAGGTGTACGGCGGGCTCACGCTGTTCTTCGACGATGCCTCGGTCGGGCCGTCGCGACAGCGCGCGTTCAAGCGCTTCCATCGGAATTTCACGCTGCAGCTGATTGCAGAGATGGCGGCGGTCGGGCGCAGGTACCACCTCAACCTCGTCGTGCCCGGCGCCAGGCTCGGGGACGAAGACAGTGCCTACGGCTTCCAGCAACTGGCCGATTACATGGAGAGCGCGCAGCCCAAGCCGAGCAATGACAACGCCGATCTGGCCACCCGCCAGCGCTACCGCGGCCGCACCGACATCTCGGTGCACTACCTGGTGA
Organism: Rhizobacter sp. P5_C2; assembly: GCF_054049715.1. Taxonomy (NCBI): domain Bacteria; kingdom Pseudomonadati; phylum Pseudomonadota; class Betaproteobacteria; order Burkholderiales; family Sphaerotilaceae; genus Rhizobacter; species Rhizobacter sp. P5_C2. Next base: position 49,720 of record NZ_JBFULV010000049.1, read on the forward strand.
TGCTCAGCGCGCCGACGGCCTCAAGCAAGTTCGAGTTGCGTCGACGCGTCGACCACACGCCGTACCTGCGAGGCTATGGCCGGGTGGCTTTCCTGCAGGGCGTGATCCCGGTGTTGTTCGGCGCTCGTTCGGACAAACCTCTGCCTGTTTCGCCGGACCGGATGCAGCAGACCTCGGACGACATCGCCTATGCCCAATGGAACTTCGGCGGCGCCGGCATGTGGCCCACCCCGGTGCAGGGAATGGGCCAGGGCACGGCCTTGGAGGACGTGCTCGCAGCCAGCTTCGAGCCCTCCCGGAGCACGGGATTCGACCTCTGCCGCATCGCCTGCCCGAACCGGTTGCTGCTGCGCCTGCTGCTGGAATCCACGCTGACGATCGACCTGCTGGCGACCCTCGCCTATGCGTGGAGCTGCCGCATCCGTCGCGCGCTCGGYGCTCGCCTGCTGCTAGTCATGTGGGGCGCCGGCTTGGTGACGCTGGTGGCCAGTTGCGTCTTCTTCAGCTGCGATCCCCTGTTCGGCGAACTGCGAGCCAGCAACGTTCCTCTCTACACGCTGATTCTTCTTCTGTGCGTGGCGGGAGCGGTGGTGACATTGCGACCCCGGGTCGAGGCACCTTAGAAGAACTCCGCCGCCGCGTCGGCGCCATCGGCATTGCCTCTGAGTTCGACGCCATCTGGCATGTAGGCGGCGTGCTGGGACGCGAGCTTTTGATCAGCGCTTCCCTAGTCTTACTGTGTCATTAAAATCGTGGCACGATACGCAACTCTTCATTCTTCAGACGAGGAACGATGGGTGCGAGCGAACGGTTTGACGAGTACATGGAGCACCTGGCGCAAGGTCTGGGGCATTCGGACCGCCATGCGGGGCTCAAGGGGTATTGCACGGGGCTGATGCTGCCGCTGTCGCGCAAGAGCGTGGAGCCGATGGCCGCGCGGGTGGATCC
>NZ_JBFULV010000050.1:0-50393 GCF_054049715.1 Rhizobacter sp. P5_C2
GCTGCCAGGCTGCCAGTTCAGCGCCAGCCCGCTCATGTGCGCGCCGACGACGACCAGCCGCAGCGGCTGCGCCGGCGCGCTCGCGGCGAGCACCGGCGCTGCGCCGATCGGCTGGCGCATCACGCCGGCGGTCGGCTCGAACACGCGCGCCAGCGTGGCCGCGAGCCCGGCCAGCGCGAAATCGCTGAACGCCGGCCCGATCAGCGTCACGCCGGCCGGCAGGCCGTCAGCGCGCATCGGGCCGGGCAGCGCATGGGCGGCCATGTCGAGCAGGTTGACGAAGTTGGTGTAGTGGCCGAGGCGCCGGTTCGGCTCGAACGGATCGGCCTGCAGCGCGGCCTGCGTCGGGTGGGTCGGCGCGCTCGGCACCACCAGCACCGCCACCTGCGCCCACATCGCGGCGGCTTGCCGCTGCGCCGCGGCCAGCGTGTACTGCGCGTCGAACAGCTCGTGCGCGGCCGGCGCGCGGCCGCTGCGCACGATCGCGGTGACGGTGGGGTCGGCGCCGGGCGGGTGGCCGTCGAGGAAGGCGCCGACCGCGGCATAGCGCTCGGCCACCCACGGCCCCTGGTACAGCAGCGCGGCAACGCGCGCGAGCGGCTCGAACGGCACCGGCACCAGCTTGCAGCCGCGCTCGCGCAGGCGCTGCAGCGCGGCGTCGAAGGCATCGCGCGCCTGGGTGTCGCCGAAGAACTCCAGCGGGTCGGGCACGCCGACCACCAGGTCCTGCAGCGCATCCAGCCGCAGCTTGGGCGGCAGCGCCGTGCGGCTGAACGGGTCCTGCGGATCGGGCCCGGCGGCCTGGCTCGCGACCGCCCAGGCGTCTTCCGGCGTCAACGCGAACACCGAGATGCAGTCGAGGCTGCGGCAGGCCGGCACCACGCCGGTCGACGGCAGCCAGCCCTTGGTCGGCTTCAGCCCGCTGATGTGGCAGAAACCGGCCGGCACCCGGCCCGAACCCGCAGTGTCGGTGCCGAGCGCGAACGGCACCTGGCCGGTCGCGACCACATAGGCCGAGCCCGAACTGGAACCGCCACTCACATGCGCCGCATCGAACGGGTTCGGCACCGCGCCATAGGGCGAGCGCGTGCCGACCAGGCCGGTCGCAAACTGGTCGAGGTTGGTCTTGCCGACGGGAATGGCGCCGGCATCGACCAGCCGCTGCACCGCGGTCGCATGGCGCGCGGCGGGGCCGCTCGCGAAGCCGGGGCACGCGGCGGTGGTCGGCAGCCCGGCCACGTCGATGTTGTCCTTCACCGCGAACGGCAGGCCGAACAGCGGCAGCCGCTCCCACAGCGCCGCGCCTTCGCCGCGCGCGCGGGCATCGCAGGCATCGGCTTCGGCCAGCAACTCGGCGTCGGTCCGCGCAGCGATCCAGGCCGAGGCCGCGTGCCGTGCACGCTCATGCAGCACGCGCTCCATCAGGCGGCGCACCGTCAGGGTGCCTTCGCGCAGCGCCTGCTGCAGTTCACGCAAGGTCCGTGGCTCGAGGGGCATGGGGTCGGGCTCCTGAATCGTGAATGCGATCTTGTATGCAAGTTGCGAGCCATGGTTTTCCCTCATGTTGCGCGGGTGCCGATACGCTCCTTCGGGGGTGTTTCAAAGCGGCCCGGGATCGATGCACGAACGTACACTTTTCGATTCCCTCACAGCAGCACGGCCACGCATGAAGGCGATCTCCAAGAAGGTCCCCCGCAAGACCACCGCGAAGCTCACGCCGCCCGGCGGCGCCAAGGCAGTGCGCAAGCGCGCGCCGGCCGCGGCGGTCACCGTGACCGACACGTCGGTGACGCTGCAGATGGTGGCCGACCTGGCGGGCGTATCGTCGAGCACGGTCTCGCGCATCCTGAACGGCAGCGCGAAGGTGAGCCCCACCAAGCAGCACGCGGTCGATGCCGCGATCGCCACGCTGGGCTTCATGCCGAACCCGGTGGCGCGCGGGCTGGCCGGCGGGCGCACGCTGAGCATCGGCGTCGTCACGCAGTCGATCGACAGCCCGTACTACGGCGAAGGCCTGCGCGGCATCGAGGCGGTGCTGGGCGCGGCCGGCTACATGCCGCTGTTCGCGAGCGGCCACTGGACGGCCGCCGACGAGAAGAAGTGCGTCGACCTGCTGCTGTCGCGCCGTGTCGACGGCATGATCATGTTCACCGGCCGGCTGCCCGACGAGACGCTGATGCAGGTGGCGCGGCGCGTGCCGACGGTGGTGACCGGGCGCCAGCTGTCGGGCCCCGGCCTGTACAGCCTGAACTTCGCGAACGTCGAGGCCGCGCGCATGGCGACGCGGCACCTGATCGAGCTCGGCCACCGGCGAATCGTGCACATCCTCGGCCCGCGCGAGCATGCCGATGCCCGCGAGCGCAAGGAGGGCTACCGCCGCGCGCTGAAGGAGGCCGGCATCGCGTATGACCCGACGCTGGTGGTGCAGGGCGATTTCAACGAGGCCAGCGGGCTGAAGGCGGTGAGCCACCTGATCGAATCGCGCATCGACTTCAGCGCGATCTTCGCGGCCAACGACCAGACGGCGTATGGCGCGGCGCTCGGGCTGTACCGGCGCAACCTGCGCATCCCGGATGACGTGGCGCTGGTCGGCTTCGACGACCTGCCGGGCTCGCAATATTCGATCCCGCCGTTGACGACGATCCGCCAGCCGATCTACCAGCTCGGAGAGTTGGGCGCGATCGCGGTGCTGGCGATGCTGCGTGGGGAAGCGCCGGAGGGCGAGCTGCCGCCGCCGCTGCTGGTGACGCGCGAGTCGACGCGGCAGTTGAAGCGCTGAACGGAAGAATCCGTTCGCCCTGAGCCTGTCGAAGGGTTGGTGCCGGGGCGGGAGGGGGCTGGTAACGGTTCCACACACCTTCGACAGGGCGCGTCGACGCCATCGCGTCTGCGGATCGGATCCATCGACTTCGCGCAGAGGAAACCTGGCGAAAAACGTCGAGATTCGAACGATGGAACCGGTTTCACCTTGATCGCCGCACGGTGCGTTTCCTGCATGCCTTGTGTCACCGCGCTGGCGCGAACAATTCGACACAGGGGCAGTAGATGGAGAAGCGGTTGATCACGAAGAGCAGGCTCGCGATGCTGGCAGCCTGCGTGGCGCTGGCGGCATGCGGCGGCGCGAAGGACGATGAGGCCGCGCCGGCACCGAACAGCGGTGCCAATCCGCCGGCCCCTGCGCCCGCACCTTCTCCTGCCCCGGCTCCGGCGCCTGCGCCATCTCCCGCACCTTCCCCACCGCCCGCACCGGCACCGGCCCCATCGCCTGCGCCAGCACCCGCCCCCGCGCCATCCGCCGCCGCGCTCGCGCTGCCGATCGAAGTGCTCGGCGCCGGCGCCCCGGACGCCCCGACCATCGTCGCCACCGACCTGACGCTCGACGCCACCGCCGCTGCGCAGGCCACCCGCCTGGCAGTGCAGTGCCACCGCTGCGGCTTCTACAACTCGCCCGAGTACCAGGCCTTGTCGAAGCCGGTGACGAAGATCGCCGGCAGCCTGCGCATCGTCGGCGCCGTCAACGGCAGCGCCGCGCCGTGGATCGACATCAGCGACGCCACCGTCACACTGCCCGACGTCGAGCGCTCGCACGGCGGCGTCAACGGCGGGCTGCTGACGATCCGCTTCAGCGTGCCGCTCGATGCCACCACGCGCGGGCGGCTGGTGGCCTCCGCCGGCAACCGCATCGAGTTCCGCTTCAACGGCACCGATGGCAGCTCCAACGGCTACCGCATCCTCGACCTGCAGTTGCAGGACGACGGCGGCAAGAACCTGCTGGCGATGACCAGGCAGTGGGCCGACATCGGCGCCGAGAAGACGGCCGGCCGCACCGCATCGGCCGACTCGACCGCCGGCCAGGCGCTGTGGAGCGGCACCAACCTGCTGGTGAAGTCGCCGATCGTCAACACGAAGATCCGCGCCGCCTGCTCGTCGTGCCACGCGAGCGATGGCCGCGACCTGCAGTACTTCAACTTCTCGAACAACTCGATCGTGCAGCGCTCGCGCTTCCACGGGCTGAGCGAGACCCAGGGCCGGCAGATCGCCGCCTACCTGCGCGCGGCGCTCTACGACAAGGTGCCGCACGTCGCGCAAGCCACGCCGTGGAACCCGCCGTACCAGCCGGGCCCCGGCCTCGACAGCAAGCCGATCGCCGAGTGGGCGGCGGGCGCCGGCCTCGATGCGGTGCTGCCGGACGCGAAGTCCTTCGTCAACGTGTTCACCGGCAAGGCCGCGAACAGCACCGCCGCGGTGACGCAGGCCGAGCTCGACGCCGCGATGGACCCGACCCCGGGCAAGCTGCTGAACACGCGCGAGATGCCGGTGCCGCTGCAGTTCCCGGACTGGAGCGCGTGGCTGCCGATCGAGAGCCCGCTCGACATCTGGGCGCCCGAGGCCGGGCAGACGCAAGGCCTGTTCGAGACCAAGGGCGACGACGGTTCGAACCCGATCAAGCTCGTCAAGCGCATCAGCGATTTCCTGAAGGCCAACAAGAACCCGAACGGCCAGTACGGCGACTGGAGCCACCTGACGCCTGAGCTGCGCGAGCGTGCGCAGGCCTGGCTGGGCGACGTCGGCGGCAAGACCATCGACTTCGCCGGCGGCGGCCGCGGCTCGCGCGTTTCCGGCGACCCGGCCAACCCGTATGGCGGCGAGATCGGCGGCAAGAAGCTGCAGGCGCTGATGTCGGCACAGACCGCGAGCGCGGCCAACCTGCCGGCGGCCTTCACGAAGGAAGCCTTCATCGAGCGCGCGCTGTTCGGCGTGATCCGCTGGATGGGCGTGAAGCAGTGGGAGCTGGCCCACACCTACGGCCTCGAAGGACCGCAGGACGTGCTGCACGGCTCGCGCAATGCGAGCGGGCAGTGGGTGGGTGTCGGCGAGAAGCGCGGCTGGCCGTTCAGCTGGCCCAGCGTGTTCTACATGGCGCCGCACATCCTGTACGTGCCGGTGAACGGCCGCGAGAACTACTTCTCGTGGGAGCCGCGGCTGGTGTCGTTCTACCGCACGAACCAGTGGTACCAGCTGCAGATGACGGTGAACCCGGGCTGGCCGGGTGCGTCCGAGGGGCCGATGGACTGGCCGTACCACATGGGCTTCACGACCGCAGTGGTCGACGACCTGGTGACGGCCAAGGCGCCGGCGGCGGTGTCGGCGATGCACCTGGCGCGCTACTTCCAGGTGCGCACCAAGCTCGCGCAGCTGGCCAACACCAACCTGCCGTTCAACGTGCCGGACCCGACCGACCCGAACAACCTGTTCAAGAACAAGGGGCTGCAGAGCAAGGCCGATCTCGCGAACCACAAGCTGGGTGTCGGCGAGGTGGTCGACCGCGGGCCGGACGACTACGAGAAGACGCGCTTCCGCCAGCTCGACAGCGTGACGCCGGGGCTGCACCTGATGTTCATCAACAGCACGATCTCGGCCTACAACACGCTGTATGCGAACACCACCTACGAGCAGTGGCGGCGTTGCGATCCGAATGCGATGTTCGGCACCGAGTCGGAGGTCAAGTCGGGTTTCCGGTTCTGCCTGGATGCGAAGCGCACGCCGCTGCCGCTGAACAGCAAGGGGCAACCGCACCTGGTGGGCGGCTGGGTCGACTGGACGACCGAGCAGTACACCAGCTGGAGCGTGATCTCGGCGCGCAACCATGGCGCCGAGGCGCAGCGGCTGAAGACCTTCAGCGACTGGACCACACGGATGTGGCCCAACTGATCACTGGCTCCAGCGCAGCACCAGCGGATCCAGCCGCCGCGCCGCATCGAGCAACCCGGCACGCGTGGCCGGGTGCATCGGCGGATACGGATGCCGCGGCGCATCGCAGGCGATGACGCCGCCTTCCTTCATCAGCGCCTTCGCGCTCAGGAAGCCGCCCTGGCGGTTCTCGAAGTTGATCAGCGGCAGCCACTTCGCATAGGCCGCGACCGCGCCCTCGCGGTCGCCCGCCGCGAAGGCATCGACGATCTGCCGGATGCCGTCCGGGAAGCCGCCGCCGGTCATTGCACCGGTGGCGCCGGCATCGAGGTCGGCCAGCAGCGTGATCGCTTCCTCGCCGTCCCACGGGCCCTCGATCGCATCGCCGCCCAACGCGATCAGGTCGCGCAGCTTCGCGGCCGCCTGCGGCACCTCGATCTTGAAGTAGCGCACGTTCGCGGTCTCGCGCGCGATGCGTGCCAGCGTGGCCGCGCTCAGCGTGGTGCCGCTGACCGGCGCGTCCTGCACCATGATCGGAATCGCCAGCGCCTCGGACAGGCGCGAGAAGAACTCGACCGATTGAGCCTCCGGCACGCGCAGTGTCGCGCCGTGGTACGGCGGCATCGCCATCACCATCGCCGCGCCCTGCTGCTGCGCGCGCAGGCTGCGCTCGATGCACAACCGCGTGCTGAAGTGCGTGGTCGTCACGATCACCGGCACGCGGCCGGCCACATGCTCGAGGATGGTGCTCGTCAGCAGCTCGCGCTCGGCATCGGCGATGACGAACTGCTCGGAGAAGTTGGCGAGGATGCACAGCCCGGTCGAGCCGGCATCGATCATGAAATCGACGCAGCGCTTCTGGCTCGGCAGGTCGAGCTCGCCGCTGTCGGTGAAGGTGGTGGGCACCACCGGGAACACGCCCTGGTATCGCGCAGTCATGGCTGGATCCTCGTTGGGTAGCAGATGTCGCAGTCGAGCAGTTTCGCATTTGCCAAAGCGATCGTCGCGCTGTTCCAATCGCGCCCCATGACATTGCCGATCGTCCTCTCGCTGCTCGCGCTCACCGCCCTGGTCGCCGTCTTCTGGTTCCGGGCCGAACGGGTCAGGCGCACGCACCCGACACACGCCGCGTCACAAGAGTTGCCCGGCATGCGCACCGAGGCCGCTCCGCTGCGGCTGGATGCACCCGGCGTGCCGCCGTTCGCACTGCAGGAGCACATGGGACTCGTCGATGGCCTGCCGTTCATGGACTGGCGCGCCGCTCACGCGTGGATCGACGGCATCGCCGATGAACCCGAGCGGCAACGCGCCACCGAACAAGCACAACGGGCCTGGCTGCTGCACCTGCGCGATGCCTTCGGCGATCACTTCCGGCTGCACGAGACCGAACAGGCCTGGGTGCTGTCGTCGCTGGAGAACCGCGTCGTGCTGGCCACGGCCGCCTACGTGGCCCGCACGCGCGAACGTGTCTCGCGCGTGCTCGGACGGCTGGCGGGCCAGGCCGCGCAGCAGCGCAGCATCGTGCTGGTGATGGATCACGACGAGGACTACTACGCCTACGTCGCGTGCTACTACCCCGACCAGCCCGCGGATGGCGAGGTCTTCGCGTTCAGCGGCGGGATGTTCGTGCACGCGGGATGCCCGCACTTCCTCGTCAAGCGGGCCGACCTGACGGCGATCGAGCCGGTGATCGCCCACGAGATGACGCACAGCGCGCTCGCGCACCTGCGCCTGCCGACCTGGCTGGACGAAGGCCTGGCCGTCAACACCGAGCACCGCTTGACCGGCACGCCGCGGCTGATCTACACGCCGCACGAGCTGCAACGCATGCACGAGCGCTTCTGGGGCGAAGCGGAGGTTCAACAGTTCTGGTCAGGTCGCTCGTTCCACCGGCCCGATGACGGCAACCTGCTGTCGTACGAGCTGGCGCGCATCCTGGTGCAGCAGTTGTCGCGCGACTGGCCGTTGTTCGAACGCTTCGCGCTGGCCGTGAGCCAGGGCGATGCCGGCGCCGGGGCGGCGCGCGAGGTGCTCGGCATCGAGCTGGGCAGCTCGGTGGCCGCGCTGATGCACAAGCCCCAAGCCCTCGGGTGGTCACCCGAGCCAGCGCGCTGGGAGGGGCCGGCGCGCACCGGCTCGGCTGACGAAGACGTCGAGGCCGGTGCCGTGACGCCGGCCTGAGCCGTCACACCGGCGGCGGGTTGCGTTCGAAGCTCGCCTGGTGCCAGTACGGGTACGGTCTCGTCACCGCGCTGGCCTCGTCGAGTTGCTTCATCTCCGCAGGGCTGAGCGACCAGCCGATCGCGCCGAGGTTGTCGCGCAGCTGGGCCTCGTCGCGCGCGCCGATGATCACGTTCGCGACCGTGGGGCGCTGCAGCAGCCAGTTCAACGCGATCTGCGGCACGCTCTTGCCGGTCTCCTTCGCGACGGCGTCGATCGCGTCCATCACGCGGAACAGCTGCTCGTCGGGCACCGGCGGGCCGAACTCGGCGGTCTTGTGCAGGCGGCTCTGTGCCGGCAGCCCGGTGCCGCGGCGGATCTTGCCGGTGAGGCGGCCCCAGCCGAGCGGGCTCCAGACGACCGCGCCGACGCCCTGGTCGAGCGCCAGCGGCATCAGCTCCCATTCGTAGTCGCGGCCGATCAGCGAGTAGTACGCCTGGTGCGCGACGTAGCGCGAGATGCCCAGCCGCTCCGACGCGGCCAGCGACTTCATCAGGTGCCAGCCGGAGAAGTTCGACACGCCGAGGTAGCGGATCTTGCCGGCGCGCACCAGGTCGTCGAGCGTGCGCAGCGTCTCTTCGACCGGCGTCTGCGCATCGAAGCCGTGCAGCTGGAAGAGATCGATGTAGTCGGTGCCGAGCCGCTTCAGCGAGGCGTGCACCGCATCGAGCAGGTGGTGGCGCGACGAACCGACGTCGTTCGGCCCGGTGCCGAGGCGGAAGGTGGCCTTGGTCGAGAGGATGACCTTGTCGCGCCGGCCGGCGATGGCCTGGCCGAGCACGCTCTCGGCCGCGCCGGCGGAGTACACGTCGGCGCTGTCGAACATGTTGAGGCCGGCCTCGAGGCAGATGTCGAGCAGGCGGCGCGCGCCGTCGGCATCGGTCTTGCCCCAGGCGCCGAAGAACTCGCCGCCGCCGCCGAAGGTGCCGGTGCCGAGGCTGAGGACAGGGACCTTGAAGCCGCTCGAGCCGAGTCTGCGATGTTCCATGCGAATCTCCATCAGGGGGTGTGCCCTGATTGTTGACGATCCGGTCCATGCATGCCTTCTGAACGGCACGATGACGGCGAGCCGATCCAGGCCACCGGCTCTTCCGGCGGGACAGGCCGGTCAGCTTCTCAGGTGCCCTTCAGGTGATGCGTGTCGTTCGACGATTCGAGCACCCACTTGCTGGTGTTGACTGGCAGGTTCCAGTGGGTGATGGAGGTGTAGCCGGCCGCAGGGTAGGCGCGGCGGAACGTGGCGTCCCCATAGCCGAAGAAGTGCTGGAAGGCCACCTGGATCACACCGCCGTGGACCACGAGCACGACGGTTTGCCCCAAGTGCTTCTTGACGATGGCATGAAGCGCCGATTGCACGCGGGTGCTGAACTCGATGGCGGTTTCGCAGCCGTCGACGAAGCGATGGAACGGCCGATCGCGGTCGATCAGGCCTTGCCAGGTGGCCGCGAATTCGGATTCGTCCATGTGCCCATCGCCGCTTCGCCATTCCTCCAGGTTTTCTTGCAGCACGGCGGGCAGGCCGAGTGCTGGGGCCAACAGCGCCGCGGTTTGGCGGGCCCGGGGCAGGGTGCTGGCGTAGAAGGCGTCGGGCTTGATTTCCTTGCTCTGGCGAAGGCGGTCGGCGAGCGCTTGGGCTTGCAGTTTCCCCTGGTCTGAAAGCCCGAGGTCGACGCGTGGGCCGGCGTTGTCGACTTGGCCTTCGTTGTAGGCGGCGTGGCGGATCAGGAAGATGGAGGTCATGCGATGGCGAGGTCGGGCCTCGGGTTGATGCACCAAGGCTACTAAAGATTTGGACGAAAGCGGCTCCGCGTGATCCCGAAATGGGATATCCGGCCTTTGCTCGTAGGCTGGCGACTGAACGCGTGAGCCAGGAGATGTGCGGTGCGCAACCGGAAAGCCAGAGACGCAAGGGCGGTCGAGTCGCAGCATTCACGGGCCGTCGATCCAGACCCGTCGACGAAACCGTTGTTCGAGGCCTTCCGTTGGACAGACCCGGCGACCGATCAACTGCACATCGAAGCACGCGCGCTGAATCAGCTGATCGAGAAGGTTATCGACGTGACCGACGGCGTGCGCGCAGTGATGTGCGTGCTGGAACGGGACGGCTACAGCAGTGAGGACGACGCGCCGCCACTGCTGGATCCAGTCCGGCAAGGGGCGCTGCGACGCTTGGGGATCGCATCGCTGCTGCTGTTGAGCGATGAAGCCACGCGCCTTGGTGAGTGGGTGCAGGGCGGCCGCCTACGCGAGCCTGCCCATGCAAAAAGTCCGCAGAAGCACAAGCAACTGAAGCGGGGTTGAGAAGCGGCTCCCTCTTGCGTCGGTGCTTAATTTCGCGCGGCGCCAAGCTCGGGCGCCGTCGAACCTGTCAGACCAGGCGACCCGTCAACCCTTGGTGGGCTTCGGCGGCAACAGCTCTTGGTCCGTTGTTGTCACCCAATCGTTCATAGCACGGCTTATGGCGTGCCAGTGCTGATCGAGAGCTGGTAGCGTGCCTGGCAGGCACCAAGGCTGGTCCAGGGCATCCAGCACGTCGGCCTGCGGTGTTTCGACGATGGAGCCGAATCCCCCATCCCCCAAGATATTCCAGGAGACGAACTGGCAGACGCGCGCGATGGTGCCGAGCGCCTCGTCAACGTCGTTGTAGGTCGCAATCGGAACTGCCAACGCTCCCGGTGAAATGAACTCGGCATGCGCGATGGTCTTGTCGACCATCGTGCAGACCTTGCCGACCGTCGGATGCTCTAGCTGGGCGCGCAGAGTAGCGAAGATGGCGACATCAACACTGTCGAGCGGCTTGCGCTTTGCTGGGTAGCCGCACAGTGCATCGAATGCCGTATGCATCAGGGCCGACGTGTCGAACGCCTCGGGCCCTTGAGTGGCGGCCCATTTGGGGCCCGGCTCGGTCTTGTATTTTTCGAGATGCTTTGCAAAGACGGCCTCGTGATCGAAGGGCAACCCGTCATGGCAGACGAAGCTCTCACGGGTGAGCAACTCGGGACGCCGCTCGATGCGACGGATGACATTCCACACAGAATCGGCATCTGTGTGCTTGTCGACGAGGCGCCGGATACCAATCGTGATGAGGTTTGAGTATCCCGCCGTCATCAGCTCCCACATCGCGCCGTTGACAGGCCGGTTTGCCTCGAGTCGGCGAGACTCGTTCAGGGTGCGGAAGACTGCTGTGTACCAAGTCAGGTTCAGCATCTGGCTCAACACAGAAGTATCGGCATCACCCTGGAGGCGTTCTAAACACTCACGGCGGAACGTCCGGTAGGCCTCAAGTTTTGTGTGACGGACCACCGGCACGCTGCACAGGTCAGGGCTGTACTTGTAATCCGAAATCTTCATGGTGCGGGCCAGCTTACAGGAAGCCCGTTCCTGCCAGCTTGGTAGTTGGAGCGGTGTTAGTTCAAGGACCACTGTTGACGGATCGTGCTGAATGGGCAGTCAAGGAGCATGCCCTCGTCCGGCCGCAGGAGGGCGGTGCCGTAGCTCTTTCGCGCCGTGAATTGCACAGGACACCAAACATGACAAGCCGCAAAGGTCTCCGGTGAAAGAGATTAAACGGACGTTTTTGGCTGCCCGCAGGGGTGCGCGTCACAGCCTGCTCTCGTTCCATAGTCGGCACTCCAACAACCCGGAGTCGACATGAGCACAGGAATGATCCCTTTCCATTTTCGAGTCAAGGACGGGCGACCCGTTTACGGAGTCTCTGCGTTCGATGGAATGCGCTTGCGCATCGCGCCTGGGCTCTACAAGGTCTATCGGTTGAGTCGTCCGTGGCCAGGATCGAACGACTACAAGGCTGCGTTGCGCTTCGAAGGCGCAGCCAAGCGTGCCTTGCGCGATTCACCTACTCCTGACCTCAATGAGGTTGATCTCTTGATTGCAGACTTTCCCGAGCTCGCCAACGTACACGCGTTGCCGTCCGACAGCGTGTTCGAATTGGCGTAGCCTCGTTTCGTGGCGTGGCTGCCAAAGTGTTGGTTGCCTACTGACGCCGAGTAGGTGACGCCGTGCGGCGCCTCGGAGAATTGTCGTGGACTGCGGGCGCAACCGAAATGACGACAGGTACTTGCCGCGACGCTGCCGAAGACTACGCATGGATGTTCGCTCCCACTGTGCGGGGCTTTTGTTGTTCGCGTTCGCACGAGAGGGGCTGTAGCCTTGCGCCGATGACAAAAGATAGCTTTGCCGACCGCGACGGATCGGTCGTTGTTCGCGGAGATCTGGTTCGCATCCTGGCCGTCCCCGACCTTCAAGGCATGCGCGAACCCTACCGCCAGGAGACCCAAGTCGTGTTCGAACACATTCGTGGCACGGTGAAGCGCGTGAAATCGGTGGACGACCACGGCAACGGTGTCCTCGTCTTCTTCATTCGCGCGGGCACGCATGCCGGCTATCACGCCGTTGCCATCGAAGGCAGGCATGTGCGCAAAGCCCGATCACGCGAGGCTGGCCGCAGATGAACGGCGACATCGTCACCCTCGAGGAGCTGAACTCTCTGACGGGCGATTGCCGACTGGCGCTTCGCTACGTCAAGCATGGCGAAGATGGCCTGGACTTCCACTCCCTTGCGCTCGAGGCCAGAACGCCGACAGGGTGGGTTCCAACCGCCGTCATCACGGAGGAACAATTCCAGGGCTCTTACCCGAATCGCCGGTGGGTTTCGAGCCTGCACAGCTTCCTTCCGAGTGCCGGCACGGCAATCATCCAGGTCGCCGAGGGGGACCGGCCAATGCATCCGGCCAGAGCCACGCTATTTCATTACTCGTGGCGGCGATGGGATGTCGTTCAGAACGTTGAGCTGGCTCGACTTAAAGACTGCGCCGGGCCTTTCGATCCTCTGTAGCACCTCTTGGCATGTCAGAAACCCGGCCGTTTCCGAGCGGCAAGCGAAGGACTGCATTGGTGCCGCCGACGATTGCCCTACCATCGCCCCCTGCGCGGAGCCATCGGCCCGCAGTCAGGCGCGATCGTCGGCGACCGATGAAGCTCGAACCAGAGTGCGCTCATGACATACCACCCCAGCTTCCCCGCCGCGCTGCTGCCGGCCGCATTGGATCTGCTTCGCACACTCTGCGTTGCAGAACTTGCGCCGGCGATGCAAGGGTTCACGGTGCTCGTTCAGGGAGAAAAGTTGTCTGCTCCCTACCGCGTCTACTACGAGCCGGCCAATCTTCGATCGGCAATCGCAGGCTCAACGGGCGACACCCGAATGCTCGCGCTCTGCCTCGGCAGCAGGCACTGGGACGGATACATCCGCGAGGAATGCGTAAGGGAGCTCGATGCCGTTGGCCGGCCCTGGGTCGTGCCATTCGTCGTCCAGCTCATTGGCGAATACGTCGTCGAGATCGTCGAGGCAGCGGCAGCTACCGTCATCTCCGACGCGAGTTCTGCGCAGTTCGCCGAGTTCGTGCGCGAGAACCCAGCATTCATGGCAACCACGAGGCGGCGGGTCACGAGCTACTGGGCCTGCTACTACCGCAGCCGCTTCCCGACGCTTCAAAGCTACCCGGCCTTCATGGCTCTCGAGGCAGTCGAGCGATTCCCCTTGGCCGCCGTCGCGTAGTCCGCCGGCGTGCGCCCGACCAGCTTCCGGAAGTCCGCGATGAAATGTGCCTGGTCGAAGTAGCCGAGAGCAAGTTTGGGCTGCGCACGAAATGCCCGCTCGATCAGGCCTTCGGCGATCGGCGCTTTCCAAGACGCCGCCGCCAAGCTAGGGAACCAATGGTTCATCCGAGCATGCTTCGATTTCGTCCGGGTACATGGGCTCAAGCCAAATGGTCGTGCCTGTGGCTGGATCGGAGCATTCCACTTCATAGGCGAGTGCCGGCTTCTCGTACACATCGAGGACAGCTCCGGTGTCGCCCAAGCGCGGATGGCGGCTGTAAAAGACCTCCCGGCCTGTGAAGCGATCACCGCGGATCGCGACTACACGGACAACCATGTATGGCCGCAAGATTTTGGGCATGGGCAGGCGCTTTGAGCTGGGCGGATGCACGTCGTCCGATTCAGTTGGGTGACCAATGGATCCAGGCGGGGCGGGCGCCGTCGTTGACGTAGAAGTACGCAACGGCTTTGTAGCCTTGTTCGACGTCGATGGACCACGAGCGCGGATGCTCGTCGATCTGGCCATTGCTTAACCGGTACTGAACCTCACCTGGTGCGTCGCCATTCCCGACCGACGTGAATCCGCTGTCTCCTGCCTCCCGGACATACATCAGGAACGCATCTGCGCCGTTGCGCAACATGGACAGCGAAGGTCCGCCCTTGACGGTGATCCAGAGTTCGAATTCCTTCTGCACATCAAGCTCATGGAGCCAACATCCCAAGTGCTCGACCGACTCAATGCCGACGGCCCGCCCGTTCACCGACACCTCGAAGATGGCTGCGTCGCCTCCTTCGATCGGCTTGTCGAGCCGCGGCACTTGTTCTCGCTCAGAGATCCCGCACTCGGCGCTCCACCATCGATCATGCCCGTTGAACAGGGAGCCCGAGACACGCTCGATGTGCTGGACAAGCGCACGCGCCTCGTCCCAATCAGCGCACACCAGCCCGTATAACGTGAAGTGGATCTCCGAAGGCGGCCAGTCCCAGGCAGCCTTGCCCCAGACCTGGGTCGATTGCCCTTCGAACAGCTCTCGGAATGCAATGAGCCAGGGCTTCGGCCAGGGAAATGACTCGTCCTTCTGCGGCAAGCGTTCGACCTCGACGTCGCATCCGAAGTAGCCGCAGGCCACGTCGCTTCCGATGAAGATCGGCAGATCAATGTGAACGAAGGAAGTCACTGCGGTTCTCGCACTCGCGCTGACGGGTCGACGTGTGCCGCTCATCCACCCGCATACGGCCCCTTGACCTCGCCCCAGCCCCACATCGGCATCGGCGCATCAGGATCGACGCTCGCCCCCGGTTGCGAGTTGATGACCGCAAGGCGCGATCCCCACTCCAGGTAGCCCACGAGTGCCGAGCGGAACTCGGGATCATCGGGCATGCCGAGTTCGTCGGCGGTCGACAGCAGCAACTCCACCCAGCGCCGGCGCTTGTCCTGCGTCAGGTGCCGGTTCAGGTGCTGGCGAATCATGTGCGGGTGCCCGCCGTGTGCCGCCGAATAGGTCGCCGGGCCGCCCAGCACCTCCGCGAGGAAGGCGGCTACGTGCGCAGGGTGCTCCGCGCCCATGTGCGCAAACACCGGCGCGAGCAACTCGTCCTGTGCGACGAGCTCATAGAAGCGCGTGGTCAGCCGGTTCAGCGCATCGATGCCGCCGAGCCACTGGTACAGCGTGGGAGTCGATGTCGTCATCTTCAGGATTCCTGTCGAGTGGGTGTGCATTGGACCTTGACCGCCGTCGCGTAGTCAGCCGGCGTACGTCCGACGAGCTTGCGAAAGTCCGCGATGAAATGCGCCTGGTCGAAGTAGCCGAGATCCTGTGCCAGCGCTGCCCACGAGACCGGCTCGCCGGCTTGCACGCGAGCGACGGCCTCGTGCAGCCGGTAGCGCTGGATCACCCATTTGGGGCCGACTCCCACGTACTCGGCGAACAGCCGTTGCAGCGCGCGCAGCGTCAAGCCGTGGCGTTCGGCCAGCTCGGCGGCCGCGATGAGCTCGCGGTCGTTGACGATCGAGTCGACGATGTGCGCCGCCAGCAGCGCCTGCGGGTCGGGCGTGGGGACGCGTGGTGCGAGGAAGCGCTCGGCGGCCTCCACGGCATCGCCCATGTCTTCATGCCCGAGCACGTCGGCCAGCACCTGCGCAGCGGTGCCGAACAGCTCGGCCAGCGGCAGGTGGCGGTCGGCCAGTTCGGACACCGGCCGTTGCAGGATGCCGCGGAAAGCGCCGGGCCGGAACTTGATGCCGAAGGCCTGCGAGTCGCCCTCCAGCAAGGTCGTCCAGCGGCCGGTGTGAACGCCGTGCGCGGCCATGCGGCCGGGCTCGATGACGATGTGCACGTTCGGGTGCGGCAGCGTCTCCTGCACCTGCGGGGGCCGGCCGGCAAGGCGCCAGCGCACGCGCCAGAAGTGCTCGACGGTGTCTGCGAGCCCAGGCATCGGCGCGGCCCGCTCGTGTGTGAAGGCGCCCTCGGCCACACGGTGCAGCACACCGCGCGCCTCCTGCGTGACCGGTCGTCGCGTTTTTCCAATCGGCAGCGCGGGGGTGGGCATTCCAATGCGGGCATCGCCAAGTCCGGACGATGATGCCATGTCCCTCCACCGCGTCTTCGCCCCCACCGACAGGAGATCCCCATGAGTTCCCACCATTCCACCGGCCCCTTCGACGTGGCCCTCGCGCCGCAGCCGCTCAGCGACGTGGCCGCGCCTGCGGGCCTCGGCCGCATGTCGCTCGACAAGCGCTTCCACGGCGAGCTCGAGGCCACCAGCCAGGGAGAAATGCTGTCGTGGCGCGACGCCGCCAAGACCTCGGGCGGCTACGTCGCGCTGGAACTCGTGCGTGGCACGCTCGCCGGCCGCGAGGGCAGCTTCGTGCTGCAGCACAGCTCGACGATGGCCGCCGGCGTGCCGCAGCAGTCCATCACCGTCGTGCCTGGCTCGGGCACCGGCGCGCTGGCCGGGCTCTCGGGGCGCATGGAGGTCGTCATCGGCGAGGGCAGTGCGCACTCGTATCGGTTCGACTGGGGCTTGCCGGACTGAGCCACTTCCGCAGTTTCGGAGAAGCGCCGGCCAACCGTGAACGATACAAAGGCGGATCCCAACCCCAGGAGATCACATGTGCCAAGGTATCGAACTCACGAGTCGCCAGACAGAGCTCGCTCCCACCTGGAGCCACTGGATTCGCCAGTCCCACCGCTGGCTGTCGATCGCCTTCACGCTGACCGTCGTCGCCAACTTCATCGTGCGAGCGCGCGGCGAGCCCCCCGCGTGGGTGACCTACTCGCCGCTGCTCCCGCTCTTCCTGCTGCTCTTCAGTGGCCTCTACATGTTCGCGCTGCCGTATGCCAGGCGCTGGCGCAGCAGCAGCGGCGCACGTCGCACCACCGCCTAGTCGTCCAGGCTGCCCATCGTCAGGTTCACGGTGGTGCCCGTCATGCCGCTGGCGCGGTCAGACGCCATCAGCGTCGCCATGTCCGCCACCTCCCGGAGCGCCATCACGCGCCGCGGGTGCGTGGTGCCGGCGAGGTAGCCGTTGAACTGCTCCCAGCTCAGGCCCATCAGCGGGCCCTTGATGTCGAAGAGCTCGCGCATCGTCTTCGTCTCCGGCAGGCCATGCGGCCGCAGGTTGACGACGCGGATGCCGTGCGGCGCGAGCTCGGCCGAGAGGTCGCGCGTGAGCGCCTCCTTGGCGGCGGTGGCCGAGCCGTAGCCTCCGTTCAAGCGCGTGCCGCTGCGCGCGGGCAGCGCGGTGACGGTCATGATCACCCCCGGCTTGCTGCGGATCATGTGCCGCGCGGCCAGGCGCGCGGTGATGAAGTACGAGCGCGTGTAGGCCGCGATCGGCAGTGAGAAGCGCTCGGCGTCCAGCTCGACGAGCGGCACGCCGAATATTTTCTTGTCCGAGACGCCGATCGCGTTGAACGAGATGTCGACGCGGCCCCGTCGCTCCACCAGCGATTGCAGGTGCGCCTGCACCGCCTGCTCGTCGAGCGCGTCGACCTCGGCCGCCTCGGCGCGTCCGCCCGCGGCGACGATCTCGCGGGCCGCGGCCTCCAGCGGCGCCTTCGCCCGCCCGGTGAGCACGACGCTTGCGCCTTCGGCCGCGAAGGCCCGTGCGACCGCGCCGCCGATCGCCCCTGCGGCGCCATAGATCACGGCCACCTTGTCTTGCAGAATCATGGTCGGTTCCTTTCGGTGTTTCGATGGAGGGATGAAGTGCGACGGCCCTTGCGCATCGGCGCCGTCGTCGAGATAGACACCGGCGCACCGGCAAACCGGGCGCACGCCGAGCGCCCAGTTCGCGCCCTTCGCGGTGTCCATAGCCCCAAGGAGGGTGCGATCCGATGACAGCCGACCTGATCTCTCGTGCGCGGACCGGCGATGCCGACGCGTTCCGCGCATTGACCGAGCCGCACCGGCGCGAACTGCAGGTGCACTGCTACCGCATGCTCGGTTCGCTGCAAGACGCTGAAGACGCGTTGCAAGACACGCTGCTCAATGCCTGGCAGGGCCTGGCGGGGTTCGAGGAGCGCGCGTCGATGCGCACCTGGCTCTACCGCATCGCGACGAACCGCTGCCTCAATGCGCTGCGCTCGGCCAGCCGGCGTCCCGCGATGGAGTGGAACGTGCCGGGCGTCGAGCCGCCGGAGCCGACGCAGCTGGGCGAGGTCGCGTGGCTCGAGCCGTATCCCGATGCGATGCTCGACGCGGCCATCGCGGTGCCGGTCGGCCCCGAGGCGCGCTACGAGCAGGCGCAGTCGATCTCGCTGGCCTTCGTCGCGGCGCTGCAGGTGTTGCCGCCGCGCCAGCTCGCGGTGCTGATCCTGCGCGACGTGCTCGGTTTCCACGCGAACGAGGTGGCGAGCATGCTGGAGTCGACGGTGGAATCGGCCAACAGCGCGCTGAAGCGGGCGCGTGCCAGTTTGCAGCGGCGGTGGGTGCCGAGTGCGGAACGCGCGGGGCCTGTCGGTGAGGTGTCACGCGCCGAGGCGGCCATCGTCGCGAAGTTCGCCGATGCCTATGGGGCCGGCGACCTCGACGCGCTGGTGGCGCTGCTCACCGACGACGTCTTCATGTCGATGCCACCGATGCCGCTGGAATACCGCGGCCGCGAGATCGTCGCGCGCTTCTTTCTGCTGGTCTTCCGCGCGAATCGCCGGTTTGCGCTCGTGCCCACGCGCGCGAATGGCCAGCCGGCTTTTGGCGCTTATTTGCGCACGCCTGACGGGCCGTTCCCCGGCGTGGGATTGGTGGTGCTCACGCTCGACGGTGAACGCATCAGCGCGATGAGCCGGTTCGACGGCAGCTTGTTGCCGTGGTTCGGGTTGCCAACGTCGCTGCCGGGTCCGCAGGCAATCACGCCGTGCGCAGCACTGCCCGCGTGACGGTGCCGCGAGACCGCAACGCGGCAGGGCCCTTTCATTGCACGGCGCAGGGCGTTGCGCTTGAATAGCCGACGGGCCACGGAGGTCCGAAGGGAGCGTCGATGAACGACATGAAGCGCTGGCTCGCCACTCTCGGAACTCTCGCAACGCTGGCCGCGATGGCCGCCCACGGGCACGCGGCCACAGGCTCGGTCGAATTCACGCTCGATGGTCTTCCGTCGCTCGCAAGCGATGCCGCCGCAGCCGACGCCTCGGGTGCCGCTGGCTATTGGATCACCGACAACCGCTATTCCAGCAGGATGACCCTGATCCGCGACTGGAAAGATGCGGCGCCCACGCTCGTCGCGTCCTACCAATCGACGGACCCCGGCGCCACGGGCCTGGCCGGCGCCCCGTTCGGTGACGCCCAGGGCCGGCTTGCATGGGCGCCAGACGTGGAGATGTCCGCGGGCTCGCACTTCCACGAAGGCAGTATCGGCATGTCGTGGCAGGTCGTATCACTCAGCGACATGGGCCTCGCCAACCTGAACTGGGGGCGCTCCTTCGCCCTCAATCCCCATTCGTCGGTCACGCTCGCCGGGACCCTGAGCTACAACTACAGCGGAGGCCCGCTCGAAGCCCGCTACGAGAGCCACCTGACTCCGGTGATGGCGGGCAATGAACTGGGCGTTGCATCGCTGCGTTTCGAGGGGCGAGAGACCGACGACACGCCGGGCGACAACCACAACATGTTCGACTTCTATCTGCTCGGCACCATCCACTATGACGACCCGCGCAACGGCACGCGTGGGCACGGCGGGCAGTTCACGGCGGACGACATCGCGTACAGCGTCGATTCCTTCGGGCATCTGTCGATGACGGTCTTCAACCGATCGAGCGAGGTCCTGTTCGGCAGCTTCGACATCGACAGCAGCATCAGCAGCCTGCCGATCGCCGATGTTCCGGAGCCGTCGATCTGGATGGCAATGCTGCTGGGGGTGGGGCTGATCGGTCTGCGGCGAAGGTCGGGCAGCGAGGCAGACCTGCTCATCCGCTCTTCGTGATGAATGCGGCTCGGCACTTGAGCGGTCTGGCGGCTTGAGGGCAAACTGGGAGCGATGCCCGATCTGCCCTACCAACTGCTCGCCAACGCCGTCCTGATCCTGCACATCGCCATCGTGCTGTTCGTGGTCGGCGGGCTGGTGCTGATCGTCGTCGGCAATCTGCGCGGCTGGCGCGTGGTGAATTCGCTCTGGTTCAGGCTGCTGCACCTCGCCACGATAGGCATCGTCGTCGCAGAAGCCTGGCTCGGCATCGAGTGCCCGCTGACCACGCTCGAGATGTGGTTGCGCGCCCAAGCCAAGGTCTCGACCTATTCAGGCGGCTTCATCGAGCACTGGCTGCAGTCCGTGCTGTTCTGGGATGCGCCGCCATGGGTGTTCACTGTGGCGTACTCTGCGTTCGGGCTGGCGGTCGTCGCCGTCTGGTGGCGATTCCCGCCGAAGCCTATCGGTCGACGCGAGTCCGGCGCCACCCGCGTGTAAGGTTCGCCGGGCTCGACACGACCCAGACCGACACGACCCTTAGGAGCGTTTCGATGATCACCCCCACCCGCTCACCCCGCCGCCGTTTGCTCGCTGCTGCCGCCTTGCTGGTCGGCACCGGTGCGGTGATGACCCTCTCCGCAATGGCTGGCGGCATGGGCGGCGCGGCCCGGCTTGCCCCGCCGTTTACGCCCGCCGCCACAGCCGCGGCTGCCGCCACCGCCGCCACCGAAACCGCCGTCCTCGCCGGCGGCTGCTTCTGGGGCGTGCAGGCCGTCTTCCAGCACACCAAGGGCGTCATCAACGCTGTCTCCGGCTACGCGGGCGGCGAGGCGTCGACGGCCGTCTACGAATCCGTCGGCAGCGGCTCCACCGGCCATGCCGAGGCGGTGCAGGTCACCTACGACCCGAAGCAGGTCAGCTATGCCCAGCTGCTGCAGATCTACTTCTCGGTGGCGCACGACCCCACGCAGCTCAATCGCCAGGGGCCGGATTCCGGCACGCAATACCGCTCGGCGATCTTCCCGGCCAACGACGACCAGGCCCGCACCGCGCGCGCCTACGTCGAGCAGCTCGACAAGGCCCACGCGTTCAAGTCGCCGATCGCGACTCGCATCGAGACCGGCCGCCGCTTCTTCCCGGCCGAGGCCTACCACCAGGATTACCTTGC
Organism: Rhizobacter sp. P5_C2; assembly: GCF_054049715.1. Lineage (NCBI taxonomy): Bacteria > Pseudomonadati > Pseudomonadota > Betaproteobacteria > Burkholderiales > Sphaerotilaceae > Rhizobacter > Rhizobacter sp. P5_C2. The sequence continues at coordinate 21,102 of NZ_JBFULV010000050.1, forward strand.
CCGCAACCCGCGGCAGCCGTACATCGTCTTCAACGACCTGCCCAAGCTCGATGACCTGAAGCGCCTGTTCCCGCAGGCCTGGCGCGCCGAGCCGGTGCTGGTGGCGGGCAAGTCGGCCGCCGGCTGAGCCCGATCCACCAGGGCAAAAAAAAGCCAGCGGCCTGGGAAGACCGCTGGCGAGATCAAGTTGGCAGTGGCAACTGCTGCGCGGATCATACTGTATAAAAAAACAGCCTCGCGCCGATCTCCCCAGTCAGCACGCAAACCATTCACAGATCTTTACCCCCCAGCCAATCCCGCTTCACCCCCGCCCGCGACCATTCATTCCATCGACCCACCTCCCTGGGTCTTGTTGGAGAAAGACGATGAGCGACGTGAGCACTTTCGACGCGCTGCCGCAAGAAAAGCCGCGCGGCCTCAAGCGCCTGCTGGGCGGCATGCTGCTGGCCGTGGCCGGCACGCTGGCCCTCTCGGCCTGGGCCCAGGACCCGCCCCCGGGCCCCGGCTTCGGCCACGGCCCCCGCATGCACCAGGCCGGCATGGGCGGCCCCGGCATGTTCATGGGCCGGCCCGAGCAGATCAACCGCATGGTCGACCGGATGCTCGACGGCGTCGGCGCCAGTGACGCACAGCGCTCGCAGATCAAGCAGATCGTGCAGGCCGCGGCCACCGACCTGAAGACCCAGCACGAATCCGCGAAGGGTCTGCACGACAAGGGCATCCAGCTGCTGGCCGCGCCCACCATCGACACCGCTGCCGTCGAATCGCTGCGCCAGCAGACCGAGGCCCAGCATGACCAGGCCAGCCGTCGCATCACGCAAGGCCTGATCGACGTCGCCAAGGTGCTGACGCCCGAGCAGCGCACGAAGCTGGCCCAGCGCATGAAGATGCGCGAAGACCAGATGCGCGACCGCATGCAGCGTGCGCAGCGCGACAAGCCCGCCCAGGCCCCGAAGTAATTCGCCGGGCCCATGACGGACCGCAAGTTGTGATCTCATTGCGACCTGCCACTTCCAGTGGCCCGCGGCCCGGTGCCGCGGGCCCTTCGGCCTTGGAGGCTGACCGACCCATGACATCCCGCGTGCTGTTGATCGATGACGATGCCCGCCTGTCCGCGATGGTGGGCGACTACCTGCGCGGCTCCGGCTTCGAGGTGGAAACCGCCGGTTCGCTGGCCGCCGGCCGCGAGCGCCTGGCCGGTGCCGGCTACGACGCGCTGGTGCTCGACCTGATGCTGCCCGACGGCGACGGGCTCGACCTGTGCCGCGAGTTGCGCGCCAACCCGCGCACCCGCCAGTTGCCGCTGCTGATGCTGACCGCCCGCGGCGAGCCGATGGACCGCATCGTCGGCCTCGAACTCGGCGCCGACGACTACCTGCCCAAACCCTTCGAGCCGCGCGAGCTGCTCGCGCGCGTGAAAGCCCTGCTGCGCCGCGCGACCCCGCCGACCTCGCCCGACGAGGTGCTGCGCTTCGGCCGCCTCGAGATCGATCTCGGCGAGCGCGTCGCCCGCCTCGGCGGCGTGGCCTGCGACCTCACCAGCCACCAGTTCGACCTGCTGGTCGTGCTGGCGCAAAGCTCGGGCCGCGTGCTGTCGCGCGACCAGATCATGGACCTGCTGAAGGGCCACCCGCTCGAGGCCTTCGACCGCTCGATCGACGTGCACATCTCGCGCATCCGCGCGGTGATCGAAGACGATCCGAAGAACCCGCGCCGCGTGCTGACGGTGCGCGGTGCCGGCTACGTGTTCGCGAAGAAACAGGACGCGGAGGGCGCCGACTGATGATCCCGACGATCTCCGGGCGTTGACCGCGCGATGCGCACGCTGACCCTTCGGATCTACCTCACCGTCGTGGCGGTGCTGCTGTTGTTCGCCTCCGGTTCGGCCTGGCTGTTCCAGCGCCACATGGAAGACGAGCGCATCCGCGCCGACAACGTGCTGTCCGAGCGCATGGCCGCCTGGGGCGACCTGATCCAGCGCTCGCTGCCGGGCGCCGAGTCGCCGCACGAAGACCAGGCGCAGGCGCTGCGCGAATGGTCGCAGCGGCTGCGCTTGCCGCTCGCGCTCGACGATCCGAGCGGTGATCGCATCTCGGCCTCCGATTCCTTCGTGCTGCGCCAGGGCGAAGGCCAGACCCGCAGCTTCCAGATCCACCTCGAAGACGGCCGCACGCTGTGGGTGCTGCGCCCCGGCCTGCGGCGCCCGCCGCCCGACGGCCGCGGCGAGTTCGGTCCGATGCCGCCCAACCTGCCGTTCGTGCCGCCGAGCTGGCAGCGCGGCGTCGGCACGATCGTCGTGCTGGTGCTGCTGTTCGTCGCGGTGGCCGCCGGCGCGTGGCCGGTGGTGCACCGCCTCACGCGGCGCCTGCAGGCGCTGAAGCGCGGCGTCGAGCAGTTCGGCGCGGGCGAGTTGCATCACCGGGTCGAGGTGTCGGGGCGCGACGAGGTCGCGGCCGTCGCGGCCAGCTTCAACCTGGCGGCCGAGCGCGTCGAGGCGCTGGTGCGTTCGCACCAGTCGCTGCTCGCCAACGCGAGCCACGAACTGCGCTCGCCGCTTGCGCGGCTGCGCATGGCGGTGTCGATGATGGAAGACGCGACGCCCGAGCAGCGCCAGCGCCTGCGCCGCGAGATTGATACCAATGTCGGCGAGCTCGACGCGCTGGTCGAAGAGGTGCTGCTGGCGAGCCGCCTCGATGCGCTGCAGCGTGTCGACCACCACGAGCCGGTCGAGCTGCTGGCGCTGGCCGCCGAAGAGGGTTCGCGCGTCGGCGCCGATGCCGATGGCAGCACGGCCACCGTGCACGGCGATGAGCGCCTGATCCGCCGCGCGCTGCGCAACCTGCTCGAGAACGCACGCCGCTACGGCGGCAGCGACATCACGATCGAGGTGCGCAACGGCGCCGGCCGCGCGCTGGTGCAGGTCTGCGACCGCGGGCCGGGCGTGCCCGAAACCCTGCGCGAGCGGATCTTCGAGCCGTTCTACCGGCTGCCCGGCCACGCCGAGCAGGCGGGCGGCGTCGGGCTGGGGCTGAGCCTTGTCAAGCAGATCGCCGAACGGCACGGTGGCAGCGTGCGCTGCGAGTCGCGCGACGGCGGCGGCAGCTGTTTCGAACTGAGCCTGCCGCTGGCCTGATCAAACGACCGTCTGTTCAAGCGACATTCTTCTGGCGCCACAGCCAGATCAGGAACCCGCCCAGGCCCAGTGCCGCCGACACCAGCCCCGCGGTGCACGCCGACCAGAACCCCACCGCGCCATGCAGTGCCGCCGGCATGCGGCCGGTCGTGTCGAACGCCACCGCATAGCCGCCGCCGAGCCCGATGCCCCAGATCGCGAACGCGTAGATCAGCATCGGCACCGTCGCCATCCGGTAGGCGCGCAGCACGAACGACGCGATCGTCTGCACCGAATCGGCGATGTGGAACACCGCGACCCAGGCCAGCAGCGGCATCGCGGCGGCGATGATGGTCGCGTTGCGCGTGTAGGCGCCCAGCACCGCCTCGCGCGAGAGGTACACCGCCGCGCCCAGCACCGACGACAGCGCCACGCCGATCAGCAGGCTGTGCCAGCCGATGCGCCGCGCATCGGCCGCATCGTGCGCGCCGATGCGCTGCGCCACCAGCGTGCCGCTCGCGTTGGCCAGTGCCAGCGGCAGCATGAACATCAGCGAGACCAGGTTGGCCGCGAGCTGGTGCCCGGCCACCGCGGTGGCACCGATGCGCGAGATGAAGAACGCCATGAAGGTGAAGCCGGTCACCTCGATCAGGATCGAGCCGCCCATCGGCACGCCCAGGCGCAGCAGCGCGGCGATGCTGGCCCGGTCGGGCTTCGGGAACGGGTGGCCACGCAGGCCGAACGATGCGTAGAAGCTGTCGCGCCGCAGCACCTGCCACGCGAGCGCGAGCTGCAGCCACATCACGAGGGCGGTCGCGACACCGCAGCCTGCAGCGCCGAGCGCGGGAATCTGCAGCGGGCCGAGCGTGGCGCCGAAGATCAGCACCGCGTTCAGCGGCAGCTTCAGCGCCAGCGCGCCCAGCTGCAGCAGCATCACGGTCGTCGGGCGCGACACCGCGGTGTTGAAGCCGCGGAATGCGGTGAACACCAGCGCAGGCGGCAGCGCGAACGCCAACGCGCCCAGGTAGCCGCGCACGCGCTCGGCCACCTCGGGCGAGGCCTGCGCGAGCGCGAGAAAGGGCTGCGGCATCAGCAGCAGCGCACAACCGGGCACCGACAGCAGCAGCGCCAGCCACACCGATTGCTGGAACTGCCGGCCCGCGCCGGGCAGGTCGCGTGCGCCGAACAGCTGGCCGGCGATCGGGCCGATCGCGAGCACGACGCCCATCAGCCCGACGAAGATCGTGATGTAGGTGGCGCCGCCGATCGCGAGCGCCGCGAGGTCGAGCGCGGTGTGCCGCGCCACCATCACGGTGTCGGCGGTGCTGAAGGCGAGCACCGCGAGCTGGCCGATGAACACCGGCCAGGCCAGGCGCGCGATGCGGCGCGCGCTGTCGACGAGACCTGCCGTCACGCGGCGGGGCTTTCGCCGGAAGAGGTGGATTGCGCGCGTTCGGCGTAGCGGTTGAAACGCCAGGCCGTGCCTTCCATCGTGATGCGCCGCCAGGTGACGCGCTTCTCGGCCGGCGACATCTCGGTCCACAGCTGCACCTCATCGAAAGTGCGGCCGCAGCCCTTGCAGATGTCGTCGCCCTGGCTGGTCGAGCAGATCGCGATGCAGGGGGCATCGGGCGTGGTCGCGTACCACTGCAGCCAGGCCTCGCGGGCGCTGGCCGGCATCGAGGCCTCGTCGCATTCGCTCTCGTGGTAGTAGACGAGCAGCGCATACACCTCGGCCAGCGCCAGCACCTGCGGGCACGCGGTGATCCCGTCGGGCGACGGGCTGCGATCACGCCACCAGTTGATGGCGGATTCGATGTCGGTGATGTGGATGGCGGCCATGCGGGAACCCTGCGGGGGGCAGAGCATAGCGCGCGGCGAAGCCCCCCGCAGCGCGGGTTATTCCTGCGCTGCGACGAGCGCTGCGAGCGCCTGCTCGACCACGCTGCGCTCGGCGCCCAGCTCGACCGGCGCATCGGCCAGCGCGCCCGCGCCCTCGGTCTTCAGCCGCTTGACCCAGCCGCCGGCCTCGCGGCCGTCGGTGAAGCTGCGGCTTTGCAGCAGCACGAGGTTGTCGGATGCGGTGAGCTTGAAATAGAACAGGCCGTCGGCTTCGCGGTACTGCTTGAAGACGGGCAGTTTCGAGCTTGTATTCGTTTCGGCGTTGATCACGCGAGCCGGCGCCACGGCCTTCATCGACCGCAGGCCCACCGCGCCGCGCAGCGCCTGCAGGAACGGCGTCGCGACCGCGCGTGCCTTGCGGGCGCCGACCAGCAGGGCCTCTTCGATGCGCTCCGGGTGCGCCATCAGGTCGGCGTAATGCGCGCGCATCGGGCCCACGTGGGCCTCGATCCGCTCGACCAGCCGCTGCTTGGCATCGCCCCAGCCCAGGCCGTCGCGCAGCTCGGCGCGGAAGGCCGCGCGCTGCTCGGCGGTGGCGAACGCATCGTGGATGGTCACCAGGTGCGAGTTGTCGGGATCCTTCGGCTCGCCGGGCAGCTTCGAATCGGTGACGATCAGCGCGATCGCCTCCTTCAGCGCCTTCGGGCCGCCTTCGAACAGCGGGATCGCGTTGTCGTAGCTCTTCGACATCTTGCGGCCGTCGAGCCCGGGCAGCATCGCGACGGCTTCGTCGATCTGGGCCTGCGGCAGCACGAACAACTCGCGCTCCTTGCCGAACAGGTGGTTGAAGCGCTGCGCGACATCGCGCGCCATCTCGATGTGCTGCACCTGGTCGCGCCCGACCGGCACGCGGTGGGCGTTGAACAGCAGGATGTCGGCCGCCATCAGGATCGGGTAGCTGAACAGGCCCATCGTGATGCCGTCGTCGGCGTCCTTGCCCTGCGCCTCGTTGGCATCGGTCGCGGCCTTGTAGGCGTGGGCGCGGTTCATCTGGCCCTTGGCCGTCACGCAGGTGAGCAGCCAGGTGAGCTCGGGCGTCTCGGGGATGTCGCTCTGGCGGTAGAACGTGACGCGCTCGGGGTCGAGCCCGGCGGCCAGCCAGGTGGCGGCGATCTCCAGGCGCGAACGCTCGATGCGGTCGGGCTCGTCGCACTTGATCAGCGCGTGGTAGTCGGCCAGGAAGAAGAAGCTCTCGACGCCGGGTTCGCGGCTGGCCGCGATGGCGGGCCGGATCGCGCCGACGTAGTTGCCGAGGTGGGGGGTGCCGGTCGTGGTGATGCCGGTGAGCACGCGTTGCGTCATGGTGGGGCGCATTGTAGGTGGGGGGCGCCACCCTCGCCGCTACACTGCCGGCCGATGAAACGCATCGTGATCCTGATCTCCGGCCGGGGCTCCAACATGGAAGCCATCGTGCAGGCCTGCGCTGCCGAAGGCTGGCCGGCTCAGGTCGCGGCGGTGATCAGCAGCCGGCCCGATGCGGCGGGGCTCGCGTTCGCACGCGAGCGCGGCATTGCCGCGGTGGCGGTGGACCACAAGCGCTTCGACGAGCGTGAATCGTTCGATGCCGAACTGGCCGCGGTGATCGAGGGCTTCGCGCCCGACGTGCTGGTGCTGGCCGGCTTCATGCGCATCCTCGGCGACGGCTTCGTGCAGCGCTTCGCCGGCAAGATGATCAACGTGCACCCGTCGCTGCTGCCGGCGTTTCCGGGCCTGCACACGCACCGCCGGGCCATCGAGTCGGGCTGCAAGCTGGCCGGCGCGACGGTGCACTTCGTGACGCCGGCGCTCGACCACGGGCCGATCATTGCGCAGGCCGCCGTCCCGGTGCTGCCGGGCGACACCGAGGCCAGCCTGTCGGCCCGCGTGCTGGCGCGCGAGCACGTGATGTACCCGCGCGCGGTGCGCTGGCTGGTGCAGGATCAGCTGCGGGTGGACGGCGATGTCGTCACGCACACGGCGGGCGAGTCTCAGTTGCTGTAGCGGCCGACGGCAACGCGTCAGATCAGGCTGGCCGCGATGTTGATCGCCAGCGCGAGGATCGCGGTGTTGAACGCGAACGACAGCAGCGATTGAATCAGCACCGTGCGGCGCATCGCGCTGCGCGTGACCACGACGTCGGACGTCTGCGACGCGACCGCGATCGTGAACGAGAAATACAGGAAGTCCCAGTAGTGGCGCGGCGCCTTCGGGTCGCCGGGAAACACCAGCCCGCATTCCCCCGGCGCGGTGTCGTTGGCGAAATAGGCGCTCGCATAGCTCAGCGCGAACAGCGTCGGCAGCAGCAGCCAGGCGCCGATCACGGTGACGAGCGCGAACGCGATATGCGGCAGGGCTTGCAGCGGCGTGGCGCCCTTCGCGCTCGATAGCTCGACGCCGATGGCCGCGAAGCTTGCGACGGCCGCCGCGATGACGGTGACCAGCACCGCGCCGTGCCCCTCGGCCTGCGCGACCGCGGCGTGGCGCAAGTGGTGGTGGTCAGCCCGCGACATCACCCAGAACGCCTGCACGAGGTACAGCCACATCGCGACGTTCCAGCCGAGCAGCAGGTCGGGTGGCGAATGGCTGGGCAGCGGGGCCAGCGCCGCGACCAGCGCGCCCACGCCGACCGACACCACCAGGTGCGGCCGGGCGCGCAGTTGCTCGATCAGCGTCCTCATCGCGAGGGCACCGGCTCGAAGCGCCGGCACACGACGCCGTCGATCTCGACCGTGCCGATGAACATCTCGAACGGTCGCACCCACCAGCCGGTGTCGTTGTACAGCGGGCGGTAGACCACCATCGGCTCGAGCGATTCGCTGTGCCGCGCGACGCCGATCACCTCGTACTCGCCGCCCTTGTAGTGCCGGTAAAGACCCAGGGGGAGGATGGGCAGGGGTGGCAGATCGGGTTCGGTCATGGCGGCAAGGATAATCGGGGGATGCATCCCAACGCCCTGCTCGAACACGCCACTGAACTGTTGCACCGCGTGCTTCGATTCGACACCCCCGCCGACAGCGTCGTGTCGGCCTTCTTCAAGGAGCACCGCGAACTCGGTGCCCGCGAGCGCCACACGCTGGCCGAGACCACCTACACCGTGCTGCGCAAGCGGCTGCTGTTCCAGCACCTGGCCCAATCGGGCAAGGGCGAGATGGAGCGCCGGCTGGCGCTGCTCGGCTGGCAGGGCAACGACGGCTTCCTGCGCGCCGCGATGAACGACTTCGAGCAGCACTGGCTGCCGAAGGTGCAGGCGGTCGACACCGCGGCGCTGCCCGACAAGCTGCGCCACAACCTGCCCGACTGGCTGGCCGAGCGCCTGCAAGCCGCGCTCGGCGAGGAATTCTGGCCGCTGGTCAACAGCCTGAACGAGGCCGCGCCGCTGGACCTGCGCGTCAACACCTTCAAGGCCAAGCGCGAAGACGTGCAGGCCGCGCTGGCGGCCAAGGGCATCGACGCGCAGCCGACGCCGTTCTCGCCCTGGGGCCTGCGGATCCAGGGCAAGCCGGCGGTGAACAAGCTCGATGTCTTCACCGCGGGCGACGTGGAGGTGCAGGACGAAGGCAGCCAGCTGCTGGCGCTGATCACCGATGCGAAGCGCGGCGAGATGGTGGTGGACTTCTGCGCCGGCGCGGGCGGCAAGACGCTGGCGCTGGGCGCGTCGATGCGCAACACCGGGCGGCTCTACGCCTTCGACACCTCGGGCCACCGGCTGGCGGCGCTGAAGCCGCGGCTGGCGCGCAGCGGGCTCTCGAACGTCTACCCGGTGCAGATCGCGCACGAGCGCGACGACCGCATCAAGCGGCTGGCCGGCAAGATCGACCGCGTGCTGGTCGACGCGCCGTGTTCCGGCCTGGGCACGCTGCGCCGCAACCCCGACCTGAAATGGCGCCAGTCGCCGGAATCGGTCGAGGAATTGCGGGTCAAGCAGACCGCCATCCTCGACAGCGCGGCCCGGCTGCTGAAGCCCGGCGGCCGGCTCGTCTACGCGACCTGCAGCCTGCTGTCGGACGAAAACGAGGGCATCGCCCAGGCGTTCACCGAATCGCACGTCCGGGAGTTCACGCCGCTGGACGCCGCGGCCGTGCTGGAGAAGGCCCATGCCGGCACGCCGGCCGAACTGGTCACCAACGGTTTCGTCCGTCTCTGGCCGAACCGGCACGCGACCGACGGATTCTTCGCCGCCGTCTGGGAGCGCCGCTGACGCGCGTGAGCGCAAGGTTGTGAGTAAGTGCCAACATGGCGCACTTGATTTCGATCAGCACACCGCGATCTACGGAACTGAATGGTGCAAACCCCGCTCTTTCAGCGGGTTGTTCATAAAGAGGGTCCCCTACAATGCGGGACCCGTTTCTTGTGTGACGGTGCAAAAGGCGATTTGATGACTCTATTGATGTCGGTCTGGGATGCTCTGGTGAACTGGCTGGCGAACGGCCTGGTCGAAACCACGTGGTGGCAAATTGTCATCATCGCGCTGGTTCTGACCCACATCACGATTGCATCGGTCACGATCTTTCTTCACCGCTCGCAAGCGCACCGCTCGCTCGACCTGCATGCGGCACCGTCGCATTTCTTCCGTCTGTGGCTGTGGCTGACGACCGGCATGGTGACCAAGGAGTGGGTCGCGATCCACCGCAAGCACCACGCCAAATGTGAAACCCAGGAAGACCCGCACAGCCCGGTCGCGCACGGCATCAAGACCGTGCTGCTGACCGGCAGCGAGCTCTACCGCGCCGAAGCCAAGAACCAGGAGACGCTCTCCAAGTACGGCCACAACACGCCGGACGACTGGATCGAGCGCAACCTCTACACCCGCTACAGCTGGCAGGGCGTCGGCGTGATGCTGATCATCGACCTGACGCTGTTCGGTGCGATCGGCGCGACGATCTGGGCGATCCAGATGGCGTGGATCCCGATCACCGCCGCCGGCATCATCAATGGCCTCGGCCACTGGTGGGGGTATCGCAATTTCGAGGCGGTCGACGCCAGCACCAACGTTTCGCCGTGGGGCATCATCATCGGCGGCGAGGAGTTGCACAACAACCACCACACCTACCCGACCTCGGCCAAGCTGTCGGTCAAGAAGTACGAGTTCGACATCGGCTGGGCCTACATCCGCGGGCTGGAAATGCTGGGCCTGGCCAAGGTTCGCAAGACGCCGCCGATGCTGCGCCTGGGCGACGTGAAGCCGGTGGCCGATTCGAAGACGCTCGAGGCGATCATCGCCAACCGCTACGAAGTGATGGCCAAGTACGCCGGCGGCCTGCGCGATGCATGCCGTGCCGAAGTCAAGCGCCTGAAGGCGGAAGGCGTTGCCGGCAGCGCGAAGCTGGCCAACATGCGACTGGCGCGCCGCTGGCTGCATCGCGACGAAGACAAGATCCCGGCGCACGTGAAGGCCCAGGTGGCGAGCGTCTGTGCCGACAGCCCGGCGCTGTCGAAGCTGGTGACGATGCGCGAGGAGCTGCGCCAGCTCTGGACCCGCACCAATGTGTCGGCCGAGCAGTTGGTGGTCGATCTGCAGGCCTGGTGCAAGAAGGCGGAAGAGAGCGGGATCGCCGCGCTGCAGGAGTTCGCGGTCAAGCTGCGCGCTGCACAACACGCCTGAGGCTCTCCCGCCTCTCGCCAGAAAGCCCGCTTCGAGCGGGCTTTTTTGTGGGCGGTTCCCGGATGCCAATCCGGGATCCATCGGCCAACCAGGCAACAAAAAACCCGCTGGGCTATGCGCCGAGCGGGTTTCTGGTGAAGCGGAGCTGAATTACTTCAGCTTCGTTTCCTTGTACATCACGTGCTTGCGAGCCTTCGGATCGAACTTCATGATCTCGAGCTTCTCGGGCGTCGTCTTCTTGTTCTTGTCGGTCGTGTAGAAGTGACCGGTGCCGGCTGACGATTCCAGCTTGATCTTTTCGCGTCCACCTTTTGCCATGATCAGCTCCTAAATCAGTGTTTGTCGACGGCTTGCTGCTTGTCCGCGACCTTCTTGTCAGCCAGCACCTTCTCGATGCCGTGCTTGTCAATCAGGCGCAGGCCGGCGGCTGAAACGCGCAGACGAACCCAGCGGTTCTCGCTCTCGACCCAGAAGCGGCGGTACTGCAGGTTCGGCAGAAAGCGGCGCTTGGTCCGGTTGTTGGCGTGGGAAACGTTGTTTCCCACCATCGGGCCCTTGCCCGTGACTTCACATACGCGTGCCATGACGCTCTCCACTTGAATCTCGTTTCAGGAGTGGCATCCAGAGCATGCACCGGGCCTGTCGGCCGTCGTTGCTTGTTGGATGCCCCTTCGAAAGCGTTGGCGCGCACCTCGTGGTCATTGAAATGCGCTCTGCCGCTTTCGGCAAAGACCGCGATTATAGCCAGCTTCTTCGGCTGTGTGCCAGTTCAGGCTGAAGCCTGTTCCAGGAAACGTTGTGCATCCAGCGCCGCCATGCAGCCGGTGCCGGCGCTGGTGATGGCCTGGCGGTAGACGTGGTCCTGCACGTCGCCGGCCGCGAACACGCCCGGCACGGTGGTCATCGTCGCGAAGCCGCCCAGGCCGCTGCGCGTGACGATGTAGCCGTCCTTCATCTCGACCTGGCCCTTGAAGATGTCGGTGTTGGGCTGGTGCCCGATCGCGATGAAGCAGCCCTTCAGCGTCAGGTCGTTGGTGCTGCCGTCCTGCGTGCTCTTCAGGCGCACGCCGGTCACGCCGGAGGCATCGCCCAGCACCTCGTCGAGCGTCTGCCACAGGTGCAGCTCCATCTTGCCCGCCTTGACCTTCTCGGCCACCTTGTCGATCAGGATGGCCTCGGCGCGGAACTTGTCGCGGCGGTGGATCAGGTGCACCTTGCGGGCGATGTTCGACAGGTACAGCGCTTCCTCGACCGCGGTGTTGCCGCCGCCGACCACGCAGACGTCCTGGTCGCGGTAGAAGAAGCCGTCGCAGGTGGCACAGCCGCTGACGCCGCGGCCCATGAAGGCTTCTTCCGACGGCAGGCCGATGTACTTGGCCGAGGCGCCGGTGCAGATGATCAGCGCGTCACAGGTGTAGGTGTGGGAGTCGCCCTTCAGCGTGAACGGGCGCTTCGAGAAGTCGACCTGGTTGATGTGGTCGAACACGATCTCGGTGTTGAAGCGCTCGGCGTGCTGCAGGAATCGCTGCATCAGGTCCGGTCCTTGCACGCCCATCACGTCGGCCGGCCAGTTGTCGACCTCGGTCGTCGTCATCAGCTGCCCGCCCTGCGCGATGCCGGTCACCAGCATCGGCTTCAGGTTGGCGCGGGCCGCGTAGATGGCGGCGGTGTAGCCGGCCGGGCCGGAGCCAAGAATGAGGACCTGGGCATGCTTGGGGGTGCTGTTCATGAAGAAGCTCGACGGAATCTGGTGGGCGCGCGTGGCGCGAAGGCAGCGAAATGCAGCGATTGACAGAGAAAAACGCCGCCGAGTCTGACATGGGGTTGACTCCGGCTGGTGTCAATCTGCGTAATGGTGACAATAGCGAAATTGTAGGAACTGTGAGTTTTTCACGTTTGCCGACAACCACCCCATAAGGAGGAAGTTCGATGGCCATGTTGTCCAATCTTGACCTCATTCGGCGCGTACCGCTGTTCTCGATGCTCACCAACGAGCAGGCGTCGGCGATCGCGGACAGCGTTGTCAAGCGCCGCTTCCGTCGCGGTGAAATCGTCGTGGAGCATGGCAAGAAGTCGAATGCCCTCTTCATCCTGCTGACCGGTCGCGCCCGCGTGCTCACCTCGGATTCGCGTGGCCGCGAGGTCATCCTCGCGGTGCTGCAGCCGGGCGACTACGTCGGCGAGATGAGCCTGATCGACAACGAGCCGCACTCGGCCACCGTCCGGGCCGAGGTGCAGACCGACATGCTGATCCTCGGCCGTGCCGAGTTCGCGCGCTGCCTGCCGGAGAACTCCAGCCTGTCTTACGCGATCATGCGCGGCCTCGTGTCGCGCCTGCGCAGCGCCGACCGCCAGATCGAATCGCTCGCGCTGCTCGACGTCTACGGCCGGGTCGCGCGCTCGCTGCTCGACATGTCCGAGGACGACGGCGACGTGAAGATCATCCGCAACAAGGTGTCGCGCCAGGATCTGGCGAAGATCGTCGGTGCCTCGCGCGAGATGGTCAGCCGCGTGATGAAGGACCTCGAAGACCGCGGCATCGTCGAAACGCAGGAGAACGGCTCCGTGATCATCAAGGAGCGCCTGACGAGTGGTTGACCAGCCTGAGGGCGCTGCGGCGCGATCGGCCACAATCGCCGGATGACTTTTCCGCTCGGATCGCTTCGTGCCGAAGGCGGCGCTGCCGCACCGAACCATGCCGCCCCGGCCAACGCCGGCGGCACCTACACCCGCTCCGCGGCGGGCGGCGGTGACCCCGACGTCGACCGCGCCGGCCTGCGCACCCAGCTCGCGGTGCTGATCGGCGGCGTGCTGTGGCTGCTGGCCGTGCTGGCGCTCGCGACGCACCAGGCCGCCGACAGCGCGTTCTCCACCTCCGGCAGCACGGCCGCCGCGCTGAACAAGGCCGGCACGCTGGGCGCCTGGTTCTCCGACATCGCGTTCGTCGTGTTCGGCTATTCGACCTGGTGGCTGCTGGCCATCGCCGCGCGGGCCTGGCTCTCGGCGCTGGCCCGGCTGCTGCGCCATGGCGAAGAGCCCGCCCTTCCGCGCGACAAGCGCCGGCCGCTCTGGGCCTTCTGGGTCGGCGTGCTGCTGTTGATGGTGGCGAGCACGGCGCTCGAATGGACGCGGCTCTACCAATGGGAAAGCTTCGTCGCGGGCGGCCATGCCGGCGGCGTGATCGGCTACCTGCTCGGCCCGGCCAGCATGAAACTGCTCGGCTTCGCCGGCTCCGGCGTGCTGTGGATCGCGATGCTGGTGGCCGGCAGCGCACTTGCATTTGGTTTCTCCTGGGTGCGCCTGGCCGAGCGCATCGGCACGTGGGTCGATTCGCTGCGCGAGCGCCGCGTCGAGCGCATCGAACGCGCCGAAGACCACCGCCTCGGTGAGCAGGCGCTGCGCGAGCGCGAGCACGTCGTCGAGGTCGAGCACCAGCTCGCCGAAGACCATGCGCCGATCGTCATCGAGACGCCGGTGGTCGAGGTGCCCAAGTCGGAGCGGGTCGTCAAGGAGCGTCAGAAGCCGCTCTTCACCGAGCTGACCGACACCAAGCTGCCGCAGGTCGACCTGCTCGATGCCGCGCCCGGCCGCATGGAGACGGTGACGCCCGAGACGCTGGAGATGACCTCGCGGCTGATCGAGAAGAAGCTGAAGGACTTCGGCGTCGAGGTGCGCGTGGTGGCCGCCTCGCCGGGCCCGGTGATCACCCGCTACGAGATCGAGCCGGCCACCGGCGTGAAGGGCTCGCAGGTCGTCAACCTCGCGAAGGACCTGGCGCGCTCGCTGAGCCTGGTCAGCATCCGCGTCGTCGAGACGATCCCCGGCAAGAACTACATGGCGCTGGAGCTGCCGAACGCGAAGCGGCAGACGATCCGGCTGTCGGAGATCCTCGGCTCGCAGGTCTACAACGATGCGTCGTCGCAGCTGACGATGGGCCTGGGCAAGGACATCGTCGGCGGCCCGGTGGTGGCCGACCTCGCGAAGATGCCGCATTGCCTGGTGGCCGGCACCACCGGCTCGGGCAAGTCGGTCGGCATCAACGCGATGATCCTGAGCCTGCTCTACAAGGCCGAGGCCCGCGACGTGCGGCTGATCCTGATCGATCCGAAGATGCTCGAGATGAGCGTCTACGAAGGCATCCCGCACCTGCTGGCGCCGGTCGTCACCGACATGAAGCACGCGGCCAACGCGCTCAACTGGTGCGTCGGCGAGATGGAGCGGCGCTACAAGCTGATGAGCAAGCTGGGCGTGCGCAACCTGAGCGGCTACAACAAGAAGATCGCGGATGCCGCCGAGCGCGGCGAGTCGCTCGGCAACCCGTTCAGCCTGACGCCCGAACAGCCCGAGCCGCTGGAGCGCCTGCCGTTCGTCGTGGTCGTGATCGACGAGCTGGCCGACCTGATGATGGTGGTCGGCAAGAAGATCGAGGAGCTGATCGCCCGCCTCGCGCAAAAGGCGCGCGCGGCCGGCATCCACCTGATCCTCGCCACGCAGCGGCCGAGCGTCGACGTGATCACCGGCCTGATCAAGGCCAACATCCCGACCCGGTTGTCGTTCCAGGTCAGCAGCAAGATCGACAGCCGCACCATCCTCGACCAGATGGGCGCCGAGGCGCTGCTGGGCATGGGCGACATGCTGTACATGCCCTCGGGCACCGGCCTGCCGATCCGCGTGCACGGCGCCTACGTCAGCGACGAAGAGGTGCATCGCGTCGTCAAGTACCTGAAGGAGCAGGGCGCGCCGAACTACATCGAGGGCATCCTCGAGGGCGGCACGCTCGACACCGAAGGCGGCGATGCCGCGCCGGGTGCGGCGGGCGAGGGCGGCGGCGAGGCCGACCCGATGTACGACCAGGCGGTCGGCATCGTGCTGCAGCACCGGCGCGCGTCGATCTCGCTGGTGCAGCGCCACCTGCGCATCGGCTACAACCGCGCGGCCCGGCTGCTGGAACAAATGGAGAAATCCGGGCTCGTAACTGCCATGTCCACCAACGGCAACCGCGACATCGTCGTGCCGAATCGTGATGAATGAGGCGACGAATGAGCGAACCCACCGCATGAAGACTTCCCGCTCGATGATCATTCGCCCGTTCGCGGCCCTGTTGCTCGGCGCTGCGGCTGCCGCGGCCCATGCCGACGCGGTCGACACGCTGCGCGAATTCGTGCGCGACGTGAAGAGCGGCAAGGCGGCCTTCACGCAGACCGTCACCGCGCCCGATGGCGTCAAGAAGAAGAACTCCAGCGGCACCTTCGAGTTCGCGCGCCCGAACCGCTTCCGCTTCGCCTACGCGAAGCCGGTCAACCAGCTGATCGTCGCCGACGGGCAGAAAGTCTGGATCTACGACGCCGACCTGAACCAGGCCAGCTCGCGCAAGCTGACGCAGGCGCTCGGCGCGACACCGGCCGCGCTGCTGGCCGGCGGCTCGCTCGAGAAGGATTTCGAGCTCGCGCCGCTGCCCGACAAGGACGGCCTGTCGTGGGTGCAGGCGACGCCGCGTGCCAAGGACAGCGCGTTCCAGGCGGTGCGCGTCGGCTTCAAGGCGAAGGACCTGGCCGCGATCGAGATCACCGACGGCTTCGGCCAGCGCTCGCTGCTGCAGTTCAACGGTTTCGCGGCGAACGCGGCCATCGCCCCCGACAGCTTCGTCTTCACGGTGCCGAAGGGCGCGGACCTGATCGAACAATGACCGCCGAACATGGCCGAGCAGCAACTCCCCTTCTTCGATGAAGCCGAGATCGACCGCCAGGCGCCGCTCGCCGAACGCCTTCGCCCGCGCACGCTGAACGAGGTGATCGGCCAGCAGCAGTTGCTGGGCGAAGGCAAGCCGCTGCGCGTCGCGTTCGAGTCCGGCCGGCTGCATTCGATGATCCTGTGGGGCCCGCCTGGCGTCGGCAAGACGACGCTGGCGCGGCTGATGTCGGATGCGTTCGATGCGCAGTTCATCGCGATCTCGGCGGTGCTCGGCGGCGTGAAGGACATCCGCGAGGCGGTGGAGCGCGCCAACGCGGCCCGCACCAGCGGCCGGCGCACGGTGGTCTTCGTCGACGAGGTGCACCGCTTCAACAAGGCGCAACAGGACGCCTTCCTGCCGCACGTCGAGTCGGGCCTGTTCACCTTCATCGGCGCGACCACCGAGAACCCGTCGTTCGAGGTCAACTCGGCGCTGCTGTCGCGCGCGACGGTGCACGTGCTGAAGAGCCTGGACGACACCGACATGGCGACGCTGCTCGAGCGCGCCCAGGCGCTGCTGGCAGCGCCGCCGATGAGCGATGCCGCGGCGAAGCGACTGATCGGCTATGCCGACGGCGATGCCCGGCGCCTGCTGAACGCCTACGAGAACCTGGTGCGCATGGTCGGCACGGCGGCCGAGATCGACGAGGCCCAGCTCGAAAAATCGCTCGGCGAGCAGCTGCGCCGCTACGACAAGGGCGGCGAGCAGTTCTACGACACGATCTCGGCGCTGCACAAATCCGTGCGCGGCAGCGACCCCGATGCGGCGCTCTACTGGTTCGTGCGCATGCTCGATGGCGGCGTCGACCCGCGCTACGCGGCACGCCGCCTGGTGCGCATGGCGAGCGAAGACATCGGCCTGGCCGACCCGCGCGCGCTGCGCACGACGCTCGATGCGGCCGAGACCTACGAGCGCCTCGGTTCGCCCGAGGGCGAGCTGGCGCTCGCGCAGGCGGTGGTGTTCCTCGCGATGGCCCCGAAGTCGAACGCCGTCTACGCCGCCTACAAGGCGGTGCGCAGCTTCATCCAGCAGGACGGCACCCGCCCGGTGCCGCTGCACCTGCGCAACGCACCGACAAAGCTCATGAAGGACCTCGACTACGGCCGCGAGTACCGTTACGCCCACGACGAAGAGGGCGGTTTCGCGGCCGGCGAGCGCTACTGGCCCGACGATATGGAAACACCGCGCTTCTACCAGCCCGTGCCCCGCGGACTGGAACTGCGTATCGGAGAACGCCTGCAGGAACTGCGCCGGCTGAATGAGGAGTCCAGCAGGAAACGCTGAGGATCCGGGTAAACGCCGAGACTTGTTCCGTTCCGCCCGGGTAACCGAGGCCTGTTTTCGCGGTGGGCGCCCTCTAGAATCCGCCGCCACCGCGCCATTTGGGTGCAGCGCAGCCCGCCAGATAGACACGGCGGGCTTTTTGCTACAGGAATGGTGGCTGGCTTCGCGCGGCAGCTGTTCCTTGATTCGACAAGGCTGCCGCCTTGGATTTCCGCAGGAGACTTTTCACATGGATACCTTCATCCAGCAGATCATCAACGGTCTGGTGCTGGGCAGCGTGTATGCGCTGGTCGCACTGGGCTACACGATGGTCTACGGCATCATCAACCTGATCAATTTCGCGCACGGTGAGGTGCTGATGGTGGGCGCGCTCACCAGTTGGACGGTCGTCACGGCGCTCGCCGGCACCGGCATGCCGGGCTGGCTGCTGATGCTGATCTCGCTGATCGCCGCGATCGTGGTGTGCTCGGCACTCAACTACACGATCGAGAAGATCGCCTACCGGCCGCTGCGCACGGCGCCGCGGCTGGCGCCGCTGATCACCGCGATGGGCATGTCGCTGCTGCTGCAGACGCTCGCGATGATCATCTGGAAGCCGAACTACAAGTCGTACCCGATCCTGCTGCCGAGCGAGCCCTTCTTCATCGGCGGCGCGGTGATCAACACCGTGCAGATCCTGATCCTGGTCGTCACCGCGATCACGCTCGCCGGGCTGATGTACTTGGTGAACCGCACCAAGCTGGGCCGCGCGATGCGCGCCACCGCCGAGAACCCGCGCGTCGCGAGCCTGATGGGCGTCAAGCCCGACACGGTGATCTCGGCCACCTTCATCATCGGCGCGGCGCTCGCGGCGCTGGCCGGCGTGATGTACGCCGCCAACTACGGCTCGGTGCAGCACTCGATGGGCTTCCTGCCGGGGCTGAAGGCCTTCACCGCGGCGGTGTTCGGCGGCATCGGCAACCTGGCCGGCGCGATGGTCGGCGGCGTGGCGCTCGGCGTGATCGAGTCGCTCGGCGCCGGCTACATCGGCGACCTGACCGGCGACGTGCTGGGCAGCCACTACCAGGACATCTTCGCCTTCATCGTGCTGATCCTCGTGCTGACGCTGCGCCCGAAGGGCCTGCTCGGCGAGCGTGTCGCGGATCGAGCCTGAGCACGAAAGGAACCCCACCATGAACCTCAGAGACAACAAGATCGGGACCTACGTCGCCTTCGCCATCGTGCTGGCGATCGTGCCCTTCATCGCGCAGTACTTCGGCAACGCCTGGGTGCGCATCCTCGACATCGCGCTGCTGTACGTGCTGCTCGCGCTCGGGCTGAACATCGTGGTCGGCTACGCCGGCCTGCTCGACCTGGGCTACGTCGCGTTCTACGCGGTCGGCGCCTACCTGTTCGGCCTGCTCGCATCGCCGCAGTTGGCCGAGACCTTCCCGCGCATCGCCGAGATGTTCCCGGGCGGGCTGCACACGCCGTGGTGGCTCGCGATCCCGATCGGGGCGCTGGTGGCCGGCATCTTCGGCGTGGTGCTGGGTGCACCGACGCTGAAGCTGCGCGGCGACTACCTCGCGATCGTCACGCTCGGCTTCGGCGAAATCATCCGCGTGTTCATGAACAACCTGGACGCGCCGGTCAACATCACCAACGGCCCGAAGGGTCTCGCGCAGATCGATCCGTTCAACTTCTTCGGCTACGACCTCGGCAAACGCCACAGCCTGTTCGGCATCATCGACCTGCCGCCGGTCACCAGCTACTACTTCTTCTTCCTCGCGCTGGTGATCCTCAGCGTGGTGATCTGCTACCGGCTCGAGCGCTCGCGCATCGGCCGCGCGTGGATGGCGATCCGCGAGGACGAGATCGCGGCGAAGGCGATGGGCATCAACACCCGCAACCTGAAGCTGCTGGCGTTCGGCATGGGCGCCACCTTCGGCGGCGTGTCGGGCGTGCTGTTCTCGACCTTCCAGGGCTTCATCTCGCCGGAATCGTTCAGCCTGCAGGAGTCGGTGATGATCGTCGCGATGGTGGTGCTGGGCGGCATCGGCCACATCCCGGGCGTGATCCTCGGCGCGCTGCTGCTGTCGGCGCTGCCCGAGGTGCTGCGCTACGTGGCCGGCCCGCTTCAGAACATGACCGACGGCCGGCTCGACGCCGCCATCCTGCGCCAGCTGCTGATCGCGCTGGCGATGATCGCCATCATGTTGTCGCGCCCGCGGGGCCTGTGGCCTTCGCCGGAGCACGGCAAGGCGGCTCCCGTTCCGACCAAATAACAACAAGGAGCCCCGCATGGCAGAAACTGTTCTCAAGGTCAGTGGCGTCTCCAAGCGCTTCGGCGGCCTGCAAGCCCTCTCCGATGTCGGCATCACGATCGAGGCCGGCCAGGTGTATGGCCTGATCGGCCCGAACGGCGCCGGCAAGACGACCTTCTTCAACGTGCTGACCGGGCTGTACACGCCCGATTCCGGCAGCTTCGAGCTGGGCGGCAAGCCCTACCAGCCGACCGCGGTGCACGAGGTGGCCAAGGCCGGCATCGCGCGCACCTTCCAGAACATCCGGCTGTTCGCCGAGATGACGGCGCTCGAGAACGTGATGGTGGGCCGCCACGTGCGCACCAGCTCCGGCCTGATCGGCGCGGTGTTCCGCACCAGCGGCTTCAAGGCCGAAGAAGCCGCGATCGCGAAGCGCGCGCAGGAGCTGCTCGACTACGTCGGCATCGGCAAGTACGCCGAGTTCAAGGCCCGCACGCTGAGCTACGGCGACCAGCGCCGGCTGGAGATCGCCCGCGCGCTCGCCACCGATCCGAAGCTGATCGCGCTCGACGAGCCGGCCGCCGGCATGAACGCGACCGAGAAGGTCGTGCTGCGCGAGCTGATCGACCGCATCCGCAATGACGGCCGCACGATCCTGCTGATCGAGCACGACGTGAAGCTGGTGATGGGCCTGTGCGATCGCGTCACCGTGCTCGACTACGGCAAGCAGATCGCCGAAGGCACGCCCGCGGACGTGCAACGCAACGAGAAAGTCATCGAGGCTTACCTCGGTGCCGGACACAAGACTCACTGAGGACGCCCGAACCATGGCAGCAACGTTGTTGAAAGTCAGCGGACTGAGGGTCGCCTACGGCGGCATCCAGGCCGTGAAGGGCGTGTCGTTCGAAGTGCATGAGGGCGAGCTGGTCAGCCTGATCGGTGCCAACGGCGCCGGCAAGACCACCACGCTGAAGGCCGTGACCGGCCTGCAGCCGGTGGCGGCCGGCGACATCGAGTTCCTCGGCAAGCCGATCAAGGGCCAGGGGCCGTGGGACCTGGTCAAGCAGGGCCTGGTGATGGTGCCCGAGGGCCGCGGCACCTTCACGCGGATGTCGATCACCGAGAACCTGCAGATGGGCGCCTTCGTGCGCAACGACAAGGAGATCGACGCCGACATCGAGAAGGTGTTCGCGATCTTCCCGCGCCTGAAGGAGCGCCGCAACCAGCTGGCCGGCACGATGTCGGGCGGCGAGCAGCAGATGCTGGCGATGGGCCGCGCGCTGATGGCCCGGCCCAAGGTGCTGCTGCTCGACGAGCCGTCGATGGGCCTGTCGCCGATCATGGTCGACAAGATCTTCGAGGTCGTGGCCGACATCCACGGCCGGGGCACCACGGTGCTGCTGGTCGAGCAGAACGCGAGCCGCGCGTTGCAGCTGGCCAACCGCGGCTACGTGATGGAGTCGGGCGAGGTCACGATGGACGGCGACGCCAAGGCGCTGCTGGACGACCCGAAAGTGCGCGCCGCCTACCTCGGCGAGTGAGGGGGCAATCCGGGGGCGTTTCCACCCGCTTGGGTGGTACCGCTCGCGCGGGTGCGTTCCTATACTGGCCCGCACAAAACGGCCCGGGACCAGGGCCGCGCCAACCCCTAGGAGTCTTTCGATGCAAGCCACCCTGCGCCCGTCCGGCCTGACCGGTCTGTCCCTTGTCGCCGTCGCCACCGCCGCGCTGCTCAGCGCCTGCGGTTCCACCATGCCGACGATGGGCGACAACAAGGGCACCGTGTCGGGCGCCGCCGGCGGCAGCACCGCCGAGAACAACAACAGCCAGCTCGAGAAGTGCAGCGAATCGCTGGGCACGCTGGCCGTGCAGGAAGACACCACCGCGCCCTGGTACTACCAGCTGCGCCAGCACCAGCTCGGCTCGACCATCCCGGTGCTGCGCCTGATGGTGCAGCAGAGCAACTGCTTCGTGATCGTCGAACGCGGCGGTGCGATGAACAACATGATGAAGGAGCGCTCGCTCGAACAAAGCGGCGAGGTGCGCGCCAACAGCAACTTCGGCAAGGGCCAGATGGTCGCGGCCGACTACACGATGAGCCCGGCGATCCAGTTCTCGGGCAAGACTGGTGGTGGCGGTGGCTTCCTCGGCGGCGGCGGGCTGGGCCTGCTGGGTGCGGTGGCCGGCAACGTGAGCCGCAACGAGGCCTCGACGACGCTGCTGTTGATCGACAACCGCTCGGGCGTGCAGATCTCGGCCGCTGAAGGCACCGCGAAGAACTTCGACTTCGGCATGTTCGGCGCCGCCTTCACCGGCGGGCTGGTCGGCGGTGGTGGTGGCTATGCGAACACGCCCCAGGGCAAGGTGGTCGTGACCGCGTTCGCCGACTCGTTCAACCAGATGGTGAAGTCGCTGCGCAACTACAAGGCGCAGACCGTCAAGGGCGGCCTGGGCACCGGCGGTCGCCTGGGAGTCGATGGCGGCACGACGCCGGCATCGCAGCCGCAGGCGCCGGCCAAAAAGAAGTAAATCGAGACGCGATGGCTTCAGTCGACCTTCGCGCCTGAAGCCTTCACCACCTGCTCGTACTTCGCGCGTTCGCGCTTGACGAACGCGCCGAACTGCTCCGGCGTGCTCGGGATCGGCTCGGCCATCAGCGTCGCGAAGCGGGCCTTGATGTCGGGCGTCGCGAGCGCGTCGGTGAACGCCTTGTTCATCTTGCGCGTCAGGTCGGCCGGCAAGCCCGCCGGGCCGAACAGGCCGAACCAGGTGTTGACGTCGAAGCGCGCGAGACTGCCGCCGGCTTCGGCGATCGTCGGCACATCGGGCATCGCGCTCGAACGCGCCGAGGTCGTGACGGCCAGCGCGCGCAGCTTGCCGGCCTTGATGTTGGCCGACGCGGTCGCCAGGTTGTCGAAGTTCAGGTCGACCTGGCCCGACAGCAGCGCCAGCTGCGCCGGGTTGCCGCCCGAATACGGGATGTGGACCATGAAGACGCCGGCCTGCGCCTTGAACATCTCGCCGGCCAGGTGACCCGCACTGCCGTTGCCGCCGGAGCCGTAGTTCAGCTTGCCGGGGTTCTTCTTCGCGTAGGCGACCAGGTCGGCCACGCTGCGGATGCCGAGTTTCGTCGCGGTCTCCGGGTTCATCACCAGCACGTTCGGCACCTGGGCCACGCCGGTGATCGGCGTGAAGTCGCGGATCGGGTCGTAGGGGATGCGCGCGTACAGCCACGGGTTGATGGCATGCGTCGCGACCGCGCCCATCACGATGGTCAGGCCGTCGGGCGCCGACTTGGCGACTGCATCGGCGCCGATGTTGCCGCCGGCACCGGCCTTGTTGTCGACGATCACGACGCCGAGGCTGTCCTTGACCTTGTCGGCCAGCGCGCGTGCGATCACGTCCAGTGGGCCGCCGGGCGAATAGGGCACGACCAGCCGGATCGGCTTGTTGTTCTGGGCCGAAGCCACGGAAGAAAAGGTGAGCAGGGCGGCGGCGCCGACCAGGGAGAGGAGGTGTCTGCGTTGCATCGAGGGGTCTCAGGCAGGGTGCTTGTCGGCTTCCGACGTGAATGAATCGGCGTAGAACTCTTCGGCGGGCAGGCCGCAGCGGGCGACCAAGTCGCGCTGGGCCGATTCCACCATCACCGGCGCGCCACAGGCATACACCTGGTGGCCCGACAGGTCGGGCAGGTCGGCCATCAGCACCTGGTGGACGAAGCCGGTGCGGCCGCTCCAGCCGTCGTCGGGCTTCGGCTCGGACAGCACCGGCACGTAGCGCAGCCACGGCAGCTCATCGGCGGCCCGCAGCATCCAGTCGTGCAGGTACAGGTCGGCGCGGCTGCGGCAGCCCCAGTAGACGACGGCGGGGCGGTCGCTGCCTTTGAAACGAAGGTGCTCGACGATCGCCTTGATCGGCGCGAAGCCGGTGCCGCTGGCCAGCAGCACCATCGGCTTGTCCGAATCCTCGCGCAGGAAGAAGCTGCCGAACGGGCCTTCGAGGCGCAGGATCTCTTTCTCCTTCATCGCACCGAACACGTGGTCGGTGAACTTGCCGCCGGGCATGTGGCGGATGTGCAGCTCGATGCCGGGTTGCTGCTCCTGCGTGTGCGGCGCGTTGGCCATGCTGTAGCTGCGGCGGCTGCCGTCGCGCAGCACGAACTCGACGTACTGGCCGGCGTGGTAGCGCAGGCGGTCGTTCGCCGGCAGCTGCAGGTGCAGCAGCGCCACGTCGGCGGCCGGCCGTTCGATGCGGTTGACGCGGCACGGCATCTTGCGCACCGGGAACTCGCCGGCACCGGCGACGGTGCGGGCTTCGAGCACCACGTCGGTCTGCGGCGCGGCGCAGCAGGTCAGCACGAAGCCGGCTTCTTCTTCCGCGTCGCTCAGCGCCTTGGCCTGGTGGGCACCGTGGATCACGCGGCCTTCGAGCAGCTTGCACTTGCAGGAGCCGCAGGCGCCGTCCTTGCAGCCATAGGGCAGGCCGATGCCCTGGCGGATCGCCGCCGCGAGGATCGGCTCGTCGCGATCGACCTGGAAACTCGTGCCGCTGGGCCGCACGATCGCGGTGAAAGTCATGGGGTAACCTCGAAACCAGCCTTCGATTCTGCCCGCGATCCAATGCCCTTCCGTCCCGACCTGCCGACGCGCTTCAAGCGCCCCACCGTGTTGATCGTCGGCTGCGGCGATGTCGGGCAGCGCGTCGCCCGCCTGCTGCAGGGGCGCTGGCGTGTGCTGGCCCTCACGTCGTCGCAGGCGCGCGTGCCGGCGCTGCGCGCGCTCGGCGTGTGCCCGCTGGTGGGCAACCTCGACGATGCGGTAACGCTCGGCCGACTGGCCGGGCTGGCCGACGCGGTGTTGCACCTGGCGCCGCCGCCGGGCGAGGGCGCCGACGATCCGCGCACCGCGGCGCTGCTGCAGGCGCTGGCCCGCTCGACGCGCGTGCGGCGCATCGTCTACGGCAGCACCAGCGGCGTGTACGGCGATGCCGGCGGCGTGCGCTTCGACGAGACTCGCGCCACCGCACCGGCCAGCGATCGCGCGCGGCGGCGCGTGGATGCCGAGACGCGGCTGCGCTGGCATGGGCGGCGCTTCGGCGTGGCGGTGACGATCCTGCGCATCCCCGGCATCTACGCGGGCGATCGACCCGGCGGGCACCCGCGCGAGCGCCTCGCGCGCGGCACGCCGGTGCTGCGGGTGGAAGACGACGTGTACACCAACCACATCCATGCCGACGACCTGGCGCGCGCCTGCATCGCGGCGCTGCACCGCGGGCTGCCGCAGCGCGTCGTGCATGCCAGCGACGACACCGAGCTGAAGATGGGCGACTACTTCGACCTCGCGGCCGACCTGTGCGGCATGCCGCGGCCGCTGCGCATCACGCGCGACGAAGCGTGGCAGCAGTTGCCGGCGATGCAGATGTCGTTCTTGTCGGAGTCGCGCAGGCTCGACAACCGGCGGCTGCGTGAAGAACTGCGGTTGAAGCTGCGCTACCCGACGGTGCGCGACGGCCTGCTCGCTTGACCTGATCGCCTTCAGACCCCGAGCGACTGCGTCAGCGTTTTCATGCGGTCTGTGGCCTGCGCCTTCAACGTCTGTGTCTCGTCACCACGCCGCACCTCGAGCGTGACCTCGCGCTCCGGCGTGTTCCCGCGCCACAGCGTCTTGTAGAAGCGCTCCAGCCCGCCGACCGCGACACCGTCGATGCGCAGGATCAGGTCGCCTGCTTGCAGCCCCGCGGCCTCGGCCGGGCTGCCGCGGTTTACCTTGACGACGCGCACTTTGCCGTCGGATTCGACGCAGTTCAGGCCGAGCCACGGCCGGTGGCTCAGCGCGGTGCTGCCGCTCTCGCGCATCTCCTTCAGGATCGGCTTCAGCAGGTCGACCGGCACGAACATGTTGCCGGGCAGGCGGGGTGCGTCGTCGCCGGCGGCGTCGGCGACGATCAGCGAGCCGATGCCCAGCAGCTCGCCATTCGCGTTGAACAGCGCCGCGCCGCTGTGGTCGGCCCGCGGCGGCGAGGTGAACAAGGCGCCGTCGATGTGGTATTCCCAGTAGCCGGAGAACGCGCGCCGCGACACGACCCGCGCGATGCTCAGCTCGCCCTGGCCGATCGGCGTGCTGCCGCTCACGATCATCACCGGTTCGTCGGACGCGAGCTGGCTGGTGTCGCCGAGCGGCGCGGGCGGCAGGCGCAGCGGCGTGAGCGGTTGCAGCAAGCCGAAGCCGGTGGCCTGGTCGTAGGCGACGACCCGCGCCGGCACGACGCGCGACGAATCCAGCTGCAGGTCGACCTGGTCGGCCTCGAGGATCAGGTAGCCGATGGTGAGCACCAGGCCATCGGCGCCGATCACGACGCCCGAGCCGAGGCGCAGCTTGCCGAGGGTGTCGGCCGAGGTCGCGTGGCCGAGCACCTGCACCTGCACGCCGACCACCGCGGCTGCGGCGCGGGCGAGCAGTTCGCCTTGCTCGTTCAGCGTGGCGTCGTCATCGGAGGGCGCCGCCACCGCGAGCGCGGCACTGCAGGCCGCCCATGCCCCGAGCAGGCAGCCGGCTGCCCACCTGCGCGCCGTGCTGCGCATCACATGAAGCCGATCGCTCATGGGGCCCTCCGGGACGAGAAACTCGTCCGGTGAGCATGAGCGCTTCGGCCCGCCCCTGGGTGAGGCGGGGCTTTCCGCGGCGTGAAATCAGCGCCGCCGGCCGAACGGCGGCTGGCCGCGCCAGTAGCGGATCATCAGCCAGCCGCCGAAGATGCCGCCGAGGTGGGCGAAGTGCGCCACGCCGGCCATCGTGCCGGTGACGCCGAACAGCAGTTCGAGGCCGCCGTAGATCGCGACGAAGGTCTTGGCCTTCATCGGGATCGGCGGGATCAGCGGCACGATGGTGCGGTTGGGGAACATCATCGCGAAGCCGAGCAGCAGCCCGAACAGGCCGCCGGAGGCGCCGACGGTCGGAAAGTTGGCGCCCATCAGTGCGCAGACGATGAGCTGGAAGCCGGCTGCCGCGACGACGCTGGCCATGTAGAACTGCAGGAAGCGCTTCGCGCCCCACAGGCGTTCGAGTTCAGCGCCGAACATCCACAGGCCGAGCATGTTGAACAGCAGGTGGTTGAAGCCGCCGTGCAGGAAGCCATAGGTCACGATCTGCCAGGGCAGGAAGCCGGCGCCGATCGGCCACAGGGCCAGGAAGCGGTCGACGACGAAGCCGAGGATGTACTGCTGCAGGCAGAACATGCCCACGTTGATCAGCAGCAGGGCCTGGGTGACGGGTGGCAACGACGGCATGCAGATTCCGCGACAAGGGAAGGGGCGCCAAGCGTACCCGGTTTGGGCCTTTCCCTGAAAGGCTGTGGCAAACTCTCACCCCCTGCACCGGCCTCGGTGGCGAAATTGGTAGACGCGCGGGACTCAAAATCCCGTTCCGCAAGGAGTGTCGGTTCGATTCCGACCCGAGGCACCAGAACCCCTTTCTGGTCTGCGCCGCAGTGCGCCAAAACCTCAGATGATCCGCGCCGATCCTAATGATGCGGGTGGCGGCAGCTGAATCAAACCGGATCAAAAAGCAGCCTCAGCTCGATTGCGCGCGACTTCAACGTGATCCGGGCCATGTACCGGATTGCACTCGATGAGTGGGGTTGGCTCAAGGTCAACGTGCTCACCCGCGTCAAGAGTGCAAGTGGTCGAACTGAGACACGGCACAGCCTCACATGAGAGGTCACGAACAAGAGAAGCTGTGCTGCCGGCTAGCCTGCTGACATCCCGGGCACAAGGGCACCGCCCGCCCGTCAAGCCACTGGTGCAGGCGACCGGCGAGTTCCTCGGCCCTGCGCCGCTGCGCACCACCGGACGGCAGCCTGCCGAGCGAGAAGACGGCTCGATCTTCAGCGGCCACCGTGTACGCGCCGCACCGAAGCCGCGCCAGCTGACAGCCGCCCGACCAGTCCATTGGCAGCTCGACGATGGATCAAGATCTGCTGCCGTGTCAGGACCGGTGGGAGGTTGCGGCCAGTTGCTTCCGTTCGTGAATGTCGGCTTGCCGATGCTGCCCTCGTCATTGCCTGACGAAGTTCGGATTGGAGTGCCGACGACGGTAGCATCGATATCGACCTTCAGGCAGGGGCAAAGAAAACCCCGAGATACGATCGGTGACGATCGCCCTGCGCCCTCCCGATGCGGCCATCCGCGAGAACAGAAAGCAGCACTTCCATGACCATCCAGTGGTTCCCAGGCCACATGCACACGACCCGCAAGGCCATCGCCGATCGCCTGCCGGAGATCGACGTGGTGATCGAGTTGCTCGACGCACGGCTACCGGGCTCGAGCACCAATCCCTTGCTGGCCGAACTGACGGCAGGCAAGCCTGCGCTGAAGGTATTGAACAAGCAGGACCTCGCAGATCCGGAGATCTCCGAGCTTTGGCTGGCGCATTACCAGGCGCTGCCCGACACCCGTTCGCTGGGGCTGGACGCCAGCGCCACCGCGCCGGCGCGTGCGCTGATCGCGGCGTGCCGGGCGCTTGCCCCGCATCGCGGCGGCATGGTCAAGCCGGTGCGGGTGTTGATTTGCGGTATTCCCAACGTGGGCAAGTCGACGCTGGTCAACACACTCAACGGCCAGCGCACAGCCAAGACGGGCGACGAGCCGGGCATCACCAAGCTGGAGCAGAAGATCCTGCTGGCCAACGACTTTTTCCTGTTTGACACACCGGGCATGCTGTGGCCGCGAATCCTCACCGCGCAGGGTGGGTACAACCTGGCGGCGAGCGGCGGCATCGGCCGCAATGCTTATGACGAGGAAGAGGTAGCGATGGCGCTGCTGGCTCGCGTGCGCCATCGCTACGCGGACCGATTGGTGGCGCGCTACAAGCTTGCCGGCTTCTCGGCGATGACCGACGAGGCATTGCTGGCCGAGGTGGGCCGCAAGCGCGGCGGCCTGCTGCCCGGTGGCCGCGTGAACATGCAGAAAGCCGCTGAGGTGGCGTTGAACGACTTCCGAAGCGGCGCCTGGGGCCGCGTCACGCTCGAGACGCCGGACGAGTTCGTGCACTGGCGGGCAGCCGGCATCCTGGCCGAGGAGACGCGAAAAGCGAAGAAGGAAGCACGCGGGAAGGCGTGACGTCATGTCGTCTTCCATGGGGAGCCGGAGACCGATGACGGCCAGGAGCGGGTTTTCGGCAACGACCGTTTTCGAACGGCTCAACGTCAAGTTAGAGTGACCGCCTTTGACCAAGGACGCACTGAATGCTGCCTCTGTTCGACACGAAGTGGGCCGCGCTGCGCGGTGGCTATCGAGTGCCATACGATCCATCGGCTGCTCTTTCAAAGCTTGGGCAGGGTCACGACACTTGGGACGAACTCTGGAGTGAACTTCATCATCAGGGTGATGTGGGAGAGGCTTCGTATGCGGTCGTACCGCACCTTGTCGAGATCGCTGCCAAGT
>NZ_JBFULV010000051.1:0-49276 GCF_054049715.1 Rhizobacter sp. P5_C2
AGCCCGTCGGCGGCAAAAAAAACTTCATCGAACGCAAAGTGCCTGCCCTTCCCGAGGATTACATCCCCCGAGGCAGTCCTGCGCGCGCAGCGTCACGTGAGCAACTCCATCACGACGCTGCGCCATCAACTCAGCTACATGCTGATCGCCCGCCTCGGGCAGTGCCCCTGCTGCGGAAGGGCACGAGAAAAACTACTCTTGTGACACAGTAAGATTAGAAGTTCGCCTTGAACTGCGCCCCGAAGGTCCGCGGCTCGTTGATGAACCCGGTCCGGTTGTTGAAGTCGATCCCACCCACCACCTGGATCTCGTTCGTGATGTTGCGCGCGAACACCGCCGCCTCGTACTTGCCGTTCGCCCACTGGTAGCCCAGCCGCAGCCCGCCGGTCAGCAGCGACTTGCCGGTGAACTCGGTCGACTCGTACAGGAAGAAGTTGATCTTGCTGCGGTATGCCCAGTCGGTGTAGACGAAGTACTCGCCGCCCGATGCCGTCGGCATGCCGTAGCGCAGCGTCACGTTGCCGATCCACTTCGGCGCCTGCGGCAGCGGGTTGCCGTCGATGTGCCCGCTCGGGTCGCTCATCGTGCACTGCGCGCAGCCCGCCACGACGACATCACCGTCCTTGATCTTCGTCATGTTGTAGCTGCCATTCAGGCCCAGCAGCAGCGTGTCGGTCAGGTAGGCATCGAAGTTGAACTCGACGCCTTGCCCCATCGCCTTCTTCGCGGTGACGAGCTGGGTCGTGTTCCCGTCGCCGCCGACCGCGCTCAGCTGCTGGTCCTTCACGTCGTAGTGGAAGACGCTGAACGCCGTGCGCGCCCGCTTGTTCCACAGGTCGGCCTTCACGCCGGCTTCGTACGAGATATTGGTTTCCGGGCCGGCCTTCGACTGCGGACCGAAGGCCGATGCGTTCTGCAGGCTGGACGCGCGGAAGCCCGTCGCAACGCGGGCATACACGTTCACGTCAGGCGTCAGCACGTAGGTGCCGCTCAGGTCCCAGCTGACTTTCGAGTCGCTGGTGTCGGCGGTGGTGCCGGCGGTGCGATCGATCACCGTGTCGGCGGTCGTCGTCGCCAGATATTTCTCATCGTGCGTGTAGCGCAGCCCACCGCGCACGTTCAGCTGTGGCGTGAACTGGTAGTTGGCCGACCCGAACACCGCCCAGGCGTTGTTGACCTGCGTGGTCTGCACCGAGGTGTCGGGACCGTGGAAGATGGTGTCGTAGCTGACGCTGTTGATCAGGTAGCGCTCGCGGAACAGGTAGACGCCGCTTTGCCACTTCAGCGGGCCGCCGCCGAGCGACTCGAGCCGGAACTCCTGCGAGTACTGGCGGTGGCCGTTCAGTGCGTCCGAGGTCTCGCTCGAGAACGGGATGGTGCCGGGGCCGCTCACGCCGTCCGGTGCGTACGGGGCGCCGTAGCCGCCGTCCACGTCGCCGCGGCTGTAGGTGTACAGGTGCTCGAACCCGGTGATCGAGTTCAGCGCCACGGTATCGAACGCCCAGCGCAGCCGCAGGCTGCTGCCGAAGTTCGACAGCGTCTGCTCGTTCTTGCCGTCGATCGTCACCGACTTCTCGTCGAAGCCGTCGACGAGGTCGTTGCTGCCCTTCTTGATGATGTTGGCGCGGAACAGCCGTGCCGTGCCCTTCAGGTCGCGCATGTGCACGTTGCCGAGCGCGCTGAAACTGCTGCTCGGCTGGTACAGCGCCTGCAGGCGGATCGCGTTGTCGTCGTAGCCCTCGAGCTTGTCGGTCTGCGACGGGCGGTAGTTGTTGTCGACCCAGTCGTCGCGGTGCTGCGACTGGATCGACACGCGGGCCGCGAAATCGGGGCTCGCCGACGCGTTCCACGCCCCTTCGACATTGGTGGTCCCGAAGCTGCCGTAGCTGATGCTGCCGTAGCCCTCGTTCTTCTTCAGCTGCGGCTTGACCGAATCGAACTTGACGACGCCGGCCGGCGTGTTGCGGCCGAAGAGGGTGCCCTGCGGGCCGGCCAGCACCTCGATGCGCTCCAGGTCGAAGGCCGGGAAGCCCTTCAGGATCGGGTTCTCCTGCACCACGTCGTCATAGATCAGCGAGACCGGCTGCGAGGCGTTCAGGTGGAAATCGGTGTTGCCGTAGCCGCGGATGTAGAAACGCGGAAAGGCGCGGCCGAACGACGATTCGATGTTCAGGCTGGGCACGCGGCCGGACAGCATGCGGATGTCTTCGCCGGACGAGTTCAGCACGTCGAGCTTCTCGCCGCCGAGCGTCGAGATCGACATCGGCACGTCCTTCGCGTTCTCGGCGCGGCGCTCGGCCGTCACGGTGACGGGGGCCAGCACGCTGGCCTCCTGGGCCTGGGCCGCCAGTGCGGCCAGGGCCAGTCCGATGCAGAGGGAGGCGCGGGTCAGCGCGAACGGGGCCGCTTGATGGGGCATGGGTACATCCGTGTGGGTGAGTGAATGGAGGGCAACAGCAACTGCCATGCCACGTTCAGGTGCATCGGGGGGGCGCGGCTCAGGGCGCGGGCACGCCGACGCGCCACTGCTCCCAGTGCGCGACGATGTCGGACACCAGCAGCCCGCCCACCGCGTAGAGGTTCTGCGTGGCCGGCACGAAGCCGCCCGGCGTGCCGGCGGTCGACGCCATCAGCGACGCATAGGCGCTCTGCCCCGAATGGGGGCGGTCGAAGTTCGACGCGGTGCGCAGCACGGCCAGCCGCTTCACATCGACGCGGCCGGCCGCCGCCGCCCGGGCCAGCGCGTTGTAGGTGGCGTTGTCTTCCTGCTGGGTCGTGCAGTAGACGCCCTTGCCGTCGGTCATCAGCTTCGTCCAGGCGCGGGCGTGCTCGCCCAGCTTGTCGCCGTGCCACCAGGTGTCGCCGCCCAGCGTGTCGCACTGGGTCACGGTGGGGGCCTGGCGGGCCGCGGGCTGCCTGTAGCGCTTGCGATAGGCCTTCGCAGCGTCGCTGTCGGCGAGCGTCGCGTTCTTGCTGAGCGCCAGCGCCTTCTGCAGCAGCGCCTCGTCGAGTTGCGCGACCTCGGTGTGGTACTCGAGCTTCGGCTTCTCGCCCGGGCCCTTGGTCATGATGCCGAAGTAGCCGGACGCCCAGCCTTTGGGCATCTCGCGTGCATCGAGTTCGTGCGCGATGCCGACATCGACCAGGTAGCGTGCCCACGCGGCGGTGCCGAGCGTGCCGCGCGCCGGGTCGATGCCCGCGATGCCGGCGATCAGGAAGTAGGTCTGCCGCAGGTCGAAGCGCGGGTCGAGCGTGACGGCCATCGTGGACGCGGCGACGTTCGCATGCCCCATGCCCGCAGTCAGCAGGCAGACGTCGTCGGCGTTGCAGCGCAGCGCCGGGCTCTCGGGCAGCAGGCCGGGCACCGGGATCGCCTCGGTCAGCTTCATCGGCGCGATCCACGGGGCGGCCTCGGGCTCGAACATCGCGATGATCAGCACCTTCAGCGGGCGCGGGGCCGCGGGTGTCTGCGCCTGGGCCAGCGAGGCGGCCGTGGCCAGCATCAAGGCAAGGATCGTCTTCGTCTTCATTTCTTTTGTCTCCGGGGAATGGTGCGGGCCTTCCAGGCCTCGAGGAAGGCCATCGTGACGGCCGCTTCATTGGTCTCGGCCAGCCCGCTGGCGAACAGCGCGCCGACGTCGGCGTTGAATTCTTCCGCGCCGGCCAGGTCACTGAGGCTGCGGAACGCGATGTAGGGCACGCCGTTCGCGTGGGCCACGTGCGCGAGCGCCGCGGTCTCCATCTCGAAGGTCTCGGCCTGCAGTTGCTCGAACAGATAGGTGCGGTAAGCCGGGTTCGCGAGGAACAGCGTGCCCGACACGCCGCGCCCGCCGACCACCACGCGCGGCTGCGTCGCGACGCACAGCTTCGGGTCGGGCTCGGCCACGCCGGGCTTGAAGGCCTTCGGGCCGCAGCGCGCGAGCGTTGGCGTGATCGCGCGGGCCACGTCCAGCATCGCCGGATCGGCCTCGTAGTCGAAGCGGAACTCGCCCTGCGGCGCGCGCTCGCGGCTCATCACGAAGTTCTGCCGCATGAACAGCCCGCCGACCGGCGCGGCGCCGACGAAGGGCGGCACCGTCTTGCCGTTGACCTCGGCGAGCTTCAGCCCGAGGCAGCTCACGTCGCCGGCCGCGCCGCAGGGCGCCGGCGGCGTGCCGTCGTGGTTCCAGTAGACCTCCAGCGGCATCGCCCAGCGCTCGGGCACGATCACGTCGCCGACGTGGTGGGCCGGGTTCACGCCGCCGCTGATGCCGCTCATGATGAGCCGCTGCACGTGGAAGTGGTCGAGCATCAGCTGCGTGACCATCGTCGAGTTGATCATGCTGACGCCGCTCAGCACGATGACGACCCGGTTGCCGCGCAGCGTGCCGGTCGTGAAGCGGTTGCCGTTGACGGTGAAGCTGCGCCGGCCCTGCGTGTTGGCGACCAGGATGTCGGCCTCGGCACCGAAGGCCGAGACGATGCCGATGCGCGGCGTGCAGTCGCTCAGGCAGCGCGGCGCGGCATGCGCGGGGGACCCGGCGACAGCGAAGGCGAGGGTGAAGGCAAGGGACAGGAGCGACAGCAGGCGAGCGATCATGCGGGGCAGTTCGTTGAAGACGGCATTGGGTTCAGCAATGTTCGTGCCGTTCAACTGCCACGGCTCACGCGGAGAGCGCCCAGTCTATGTGCTCCCGCACCAGTTCGTCAGCCCCCTCGCGCGAGGCCTGCAACGCGGCGGCCAGCGCCGCGCGGTCGGCGGCCGGGGTGGCCGCGTGGCGCAGCGCGTTGCCGATCGCCACCGCGAGGTTGCGGCGCCAGCGCTGGTGGCCGATGCGGCGGATCGCGCTGCCCTCGGTGTGGCGCAGGAAGTCGGCCTCGGTCCAGGCCCAGAGCCCGAGCAGCGTGGGCGCGGCGAGCGTGTCGCGCATGTCGAAGTCGGGCAGCGGGCTGCGTCGGGCGTACTTGTTCCACGGGCAGGCCAGTTGGCAATCGTCGCAGCCGTAGATGCGGTTGCCGATGGCCGGGCGCAGCTCGACCGGAATCGGCCCGGCATGCTCGATCGTCAGGTACGAGATGCAGCGCCGCGCATCGACGCGGTAGGGCGCGACGATGGCGCGCGTCGGGCAGACGTCGATGCAGGCGCTGCAGCTGCCGCAATGGCCGGTGACCGGGGTCGACAGCGGCAGCGGCAGGTCGACGTAGATCTCGCCGAGGAAGAACATCGAGCCGGCCTCGCGGTGCAGCGTCAGCGTGTGCTTGCCGCGCCAGCCGATGCCGCTGCGCGACGCGAGTTCGACCTCGAGCACCGGTGCCGAATCGGTGAACACCCGGTGGCCGCGCGGGCCGACCTCCTGCTGCAGGCGGTCGGCGAGTTTCTGCAGCCGGTTGCGCAGCACCTTGTGGTAGTCGCGGCCGCGGGCATAGACCGACACGGTGGCCTGTGCGGGCGACGCGAGGCGGTCCCATTCGACGGCCTGCCAGTCGTCGGGGGTCCCGTTCGGCAGGTAGTCCATGCGCGCGGTGATGACCCGCACGGTGCCCGGCACCAGCTCGGCCGGGCGTGCGCGCTTCAGGCCGTGCGCGGCCATGTAGCCCATCTCGCCATGGAAACCGTCGCGCAGCCACGCCAGAAGCCCTGCCTCGGCGGAGGACAGATCCACATCGGCCACGCCGATCTGTGAAAATCCGAGCGCGAGGCCCCATTCGCGCAACTGCGCGACGAGGCCATCACCGTCCAACTGCTGAGCTTCGGTCATTTGACGATTCTAGAAACCCGATCGCTGCCCTGGCCCGACGAGGCCGCCTGCGCCGCCACTGCGCAGCGGCTGGCGGCCCATCCCGCGCTGCGCAGGGCCTTCATCGAACTGCACGGCCCGCTGGGCGCCGGCAAGACCACCTTCACGCGCCACCTGCTGCAGGCCCTCGGCGTCACCGGTCGCATCAAGAGCCCGACCTATGCGGTGATGGAGCAGTATCCGTTGCCGGGCGCACCGGTCATCTCGCATTTCGATTTCTACCGCTTCGAGGACCCGCAGGAGTTCGAGGACGCCGGCTTTCGCGACGTGTTCGGGGCGCCGGGGCTGAAGATCGCCGAGTGGCCGGAGCGGGCGGAGGGGCTGCTGCCGCTGGCCGACCTGCGGATCGACATTGCGTTCGATGACCTTGATGCCGGCGAAGACGGTGGAGGGCCGCGCCGTGTGCGCCTGGCCGCGCAGACGCCGCTCGGCGTGGAGCTGCTGTCGTGAAGCGCCGCGCCGCGCTTCAAGGCCTCGGCAGCATCGTGCTGATGCTCGGTGCGAACGAACTCGCGTTCGGCGCGAGCATCGTCGCGGTGCGCGTCTGGCCGGCCACCGACTACACCCGCGTGACGCTCGAGTCCGACAGCGCGTTGTCGGTCAAGCACTTCCTGGCCGAGAACCCGAACCGACTCGTCATCGACATCGACGGGCTGGAGCTGAGCCCGGCGCTGCGCGAGCTGGTCGGCAAGGTGCGCTCCGACGATCCGTTCATCGGCGGCGTGCGGGTCGGGCAGAACCAGCCGCGCGTCGTGCGCCTGGTGATCGACCTGAAGCAGGCGACCGCGCCGCAGCTGTTCACGCTGGCGCCGGTGGCGGCCTACCAGCACCGGCTGGTGTTCGACCTCTATCCGACCGAAGAGCGCGATCCGCTGCTGTCGCTGATCAAGGACAAGGAACAGGCCGAGCAGCGTGCCGCGCAGGAGGTGCAGGATGCCCTCGGCGAGTTCATCGGCAAGATCGGCAAGCCGCCGGAGGTGAGCATCAAGCCGCTGCCGGCACCGGCGCAACCGCCGGTGGCCGCGGCCTCGCAAGCGCACGGTGGGCCGCTGGCCTCCGGCGCCGCGACGGTGCCGCCGATGTCGCAGGGCCGCATCGACCGGCTGATCATCGTCGCGCTCGATCCCGGCCATGGTGGCGAGGATCCCGGCGCGAGCGGCCCGAGCGGGCTGCACGAGAAAGACGTGGTGCTGCAGGTGGCGCTGAAGCTGCGCGACCGCATCAACGCGTTGCCGGGCTTCCGCGCGATGATGACCCGCGACGCCGATTTCTTCGTGCCGCTGCAGGACCGGGTGCGCAAGGCCCGGCGCGTGCAGGCCGACCTGTTCGTGTCGATCCATGCCGATGCGTTCCTGACGCCGAAGGCGCGCGGCGCGTCGGTGTTCGCGCTGTCGCAGCATGGCGCCACCAGCACGGCAGCGCGCTGGATGGCCGACAAGGAGAACGCGGCCGACATGGTGGGCGGCGTCAACTTCAAGGCCAAGGACGCCGCGGTGCTGCGCGMGATGCTCGACATGAGCACGACCGCGCAGATCAAGGACAGCATGAAGCTCGGCAGCGAGGTGCTGGGCCAGATCGGCAAGGTCGGCAAGCTGCACAAGGGCAGCGTCGAACAGGCCGGCTTCGCGGTGCTGAAGGCGCCGGACATCCCGTCGATCCTGGTCGAGACGGCGTTCATCTCGAACCCGGAAGAAGAAGCCAAGCTGCGCGACCCGCAGTACCAGCTGCAGTTGGTCGAGGCGCTGACGACCGGGATCCGGCGCTACTTCGCGAAGAACCCGCCGCTGGCGAGGCAGCGGCAGTTGTAGATCACGCGGCCTGAGTGCGCCGCGCCTTCCACGCGCCGAACAGCACCAGCAAGCCCGGCAGCAGGATCGCGCCCCAGATGATCTTGTCGAGGTGCTCCTTGACCCAAGGGATGTTGCCGAACAGGAACCCGGCCATCGTGACGCCACCCACCCACAGCACCGCGCCGCTCACGTCGTACAGCGTGAACTTGCGGCGCGTCATCTGCGCGACGCCGGCCACGAACGGCGCGAAGGTGCGCAGGAAGGGCATGAAGCGCGCCGCGATGATCGTGATGCCGCCGTACTTCTCGTAGAACGCATGGGCCTGCTCGAAGGCCCGCTTGTTGAAGAAGCGCGAGTTCTCCCACTGGAACACCCGTGGCCCGAAGTAGCGGCCGATCGCGTAGTTGCTCTGGTTGCCCAGGATCGCCGCGGCCACCAGCAGCCCGATCGACAGCGGCAGGCTCATCAGCCCCGCACCGCACAGCGCGCCGACGACGAACAGCAGCGAGTCGCCCGGCAGGAAGGGCATCACGACGACGCCGGTCTCGACGAAGATGATCAGGAACAGCAGCGCGTACACCCAGGTGCCGTAGGCCGCGACGAAGTTTGCGAGGTGCACGTCGACGTGCAGGATGAAATCAAGGATGAAGTGGGCGATGTCCATGGGCGGCGATTATCGGTGGTCGCAAATTGCGACCACCTCGAGCTTCACGGCGGCTACAGCAACGTCTTGATCGCCCGCGCCATCTGCGCGCTCTGCTCGTCGCGCGCGTCGCTGACGAACTGCGCGCCGAACTCCTCCAGCCACGCGCGCTCGGCATCGGTGTTCGCGCTGCCGCTGATCACGATGCGCGGGTTCAGCCGTCGCGCCTGCGTGCAGACCTGGATCTTGGCGCCCAGCAGCAGGTCGGCAACGACCAGCAGCCGCGCGTCGGCAATGCCGGCCGCCTGCAGCACCTCGCCGCGGGTCGGGTCGCCGAACACCAGCGTCATGCCGGGCACCGCTTCGATGTCCGGATCGTTGTGCACCGCGGCGACCGCGATGCCGTTCTCGACGCAGCGCGCCGCGATGCGCCGGCCCAGCGCGCCGTAACCGCACAGCAGCACAGCCGGCGCGGTGTGCGCCGCCGCGTCGGCCGGCGCGGCGGTGGGTTCGACGTGCGCCGCATCCGGCTCCGCGACCCGCTTGCCGATCCAGCGGAACAGCAGCGGGTTGACCGCGATCGAGACGATCGCGCCGACCACCAGCGCGTCCATCGCCTCGCGCGGCAGCACGCCGATCGACAGCCCCAGGCTCGCGAGGATGAACGAGAACTCGCCGATCTGCGCGAGACCCACCGCCACCGTCGCGGCGGTGCGCGGGGGCTCGCGCAGCACCGCGACGATCGCGACCGCGATCAGCGGCTTGATCACCAGCACGATCGCAAGCACGCCCAGCACCATCCACGGCTGCTGCACGACGAAGCTCGGGTTGAACAGCATGCCGACCGAGACGAAGAACAGCGCCGAGAACACGTCGCGGAACGGCGCCATGTCGGCCGCCGCCTGCGGGCCGAAGCGCGATTGCCCGACCACCAGCCCGGCGAAGAACGCGCCGAGTGCCACCGACACGTGGAACACCTCGGCCGCCAGCACCGCGACGCCCAGCGCGACGACGAACACCGTCAGCGTGAACAGCTCCGACGACTGCGTGCGCGCCACTTTCTCGAGCACTCGCCCGACCACGCG
The DNA here is from genome assembly GCF_054049715.1 of Rhizobacter sp. P5_C2. NCBI lineage: Bacteria > Pseudomonadati > Pseudomonadota > Betaproteobacteria > Burkholderiales > Sphaerotilaceae > Rhizobacter > Rhizobacter sp. P5_C2. The sequence goes on from NZ_JBFULV010000051.1 coordinate 9,296, forward strand.
CGTGCCGACCACGCCGACCAGCAGCGCGAAGACGACGACCTTGCCGAGCGCCATCAGCAGCGCCATGCCCAATGACTGCGTGGCGCCTGCCGCCCCTTCGGCCGGCGGTGCGAGCAGCGGCAGCACCACCAGCGCACCGACGGTGAACAGGTCCTCGACGATCAGCCAGCCCACCGCGACATGGCCGTCGCGGCTCGCGAGCCGGTTCTGCTCGACCAGCATGCGCATCAGCACCACGGTGCTCGCGACGGCCAGCGCCATGCCGAAGATCGCGCCGGCCGCATGCGACCAGCCGAAGGAGCGCGCCAGCGCCCAGCCGGCGACGCCGGCCACCGCGCTCTGCCCGATCGCCCCCGGCACCGCCAGCTTCCACACCCGCAGCAGCTCCTGCGGGTGGAAGTGCATGCCGACGCCGAACATCAGCAGGATCACGCCGATCTCGGCCAGCTGCGACGCGAGGCCCGCATCGGCCACGAAACCCGGTGTGAACGGCCCGACCACGATGCCGGCCAGCATGTAGCCGACCAGTGTCGACAGCCCGATGCGGCGCGTCAGCGCCCCGAAGACGAGTGCGAACGCGAGGCCGCCGGCGAGCGTGACGAGCAGGGTCAGGTCGTGCATCGGCGCATTATCACGAGCCTCCTACAATTCCCCGATGAATGCCCTTTTGCAGCCCGCCCCCCGCCGTCCGATCCGCGAGCTGCCCGATGAGCTGATCAGCCAGATCGCCGCCGGCGAGGTGGTCGAGCGGCCGGCCTCGGTGGTGCGCGAGCTGGTCGACAACGCGCTCGATGCCGGCGGCCGCGAGATCACCGTCAAGCTGGTGGCCGGCGGGGTGCGCAGCATCCTGGTCGAGGACGACGGGCAGGGCATCCCGAGCGGCGAGTTGCCGCTCGCGCTGCGCCGCCATGCCACCAGCAAGATCGCGTCGCTGGCCGAGCTGGAGGGCGTCGTCACGATGGGCTTTCGCGGCGAGGCGCTGGCCGCCATCGCGTCGGTGGCCGAACTCGCCATCGCGAGCCGCACCGAAGGCGCGCCGCATGCGCAGCGCCTCGATGCGCGCTCGGGCGAGCTGGTGCCGGCGGCGCGCGGCATCGGCACCAGCGTCGAGGTGCGCGAGCTGTTCTTCAGCACGCCGGCGCGCCGCAAGTTCCTGAAGACCGACGCGACCGAGTTCGCGCATTGCCTCGATGCGGTGCGCCGCCATGCGCTGGCCCGGCCGGACGTCGGCTTCGCGGTGTGGCACGAGGGCAAGCTCTCGCAGCAATGGCGCCGCGCGGCGCAGGCGCAGCGCATCCGCGACGTGATGGGCGACGAGTTCGTCGAGCAGAGCTGCGAGGTGCTGCTCGAGGTCGGCCCGATGCGCATCACCGGGCGCGCCGGCACGCCGGCCGCCGCCCGCGCGCGCGCCGACCAGCAGTACGTGTACGTCAACGGCCGCTACGTGCGCGACAAGCTGATCGCCCATGGCGTGCGTTCCGCCTACGAAGACGTGTTGCACGGCGGGCGCCAGCCGGCGTACGTGCTGTTCATCGAGATCGCGCCCGACCGCGTCGACGTGAACGTGCACCCGACCAAGATCGAGGTGCGCTTCCGCGATTCACGCGAGGTGCACCAGGCAGTTCGCCGGGCAGTGGAGGCTGCGCTGGCCGCGCCGCGCGCCGCGGCGGCAGCGGGCGACGAGGCCGGTGGCGTGGCGGGCGTGCTGCTCGCGTCGGAACACCTGGCGGGTTACTCGGCGGTGCCGGCGGCGCGGCCGGCGCCGTTTGGTGGGGGCAGCTTCGCGCCGTCGCCGATGCGCCCGCAGGTGCAGGGCGCGCTCGGGCTGCAGCAGGTGGCGACGCTGTGGGGCGGTGGCGAGGCCGCACCGGCGGCACGCCTTGCACCGGCTGCCGGGGCGCTGTCGGCGGTGCCTTCCACGTCGGCGCCCGCCCTCGACTTCCAGCGCGACGAATGGCCGCTCGGCCGCGCGATCGCGCAGATCGGCGGCGTGTTCGTGCTGGCCGAGAACCACCACGGCCTGGTGATCGTCGACATGCACGCGGCGCACGAACGCATCGTCTACGAGCGACTGAAGGCCAGCCTCGGCAGCACGGCGATCGACAGCCAGCCCTTGCTGATCCCGGCCACCTTCGCCGCGACCGCGCAAGAGATCGCGACCGCCCAGGCGCAGGCCGACAACCTGCGCACGCTGGGGCTCGACGTCTCGCCGCTGTCGGCCACGACGCTGGCGGTGCGCTCGCAGCCGGCGGCGCTGGTCGGCGGCGACGTGGTCGAGCTCGCGCGCAGCGTGCTGGCCGAGCTGTCGCAGTACGACGCCAGCAGCGTGATCCAGCGCGCGCAAGATGAGTTGCTGTCGACGATGGCCTGCCACGGCGCGGTGCGCGCGAACCGGCAGCTGACGATCGACGAGATGAACGCGCTGCTGCGCGACATGGAGCGCACCGAGCGCTCCGACCAGTGCAACCACGGCCGGCCGACCTGGCGGCAGATCACGATGAAGGAGCTGGACGCGCTCTTCTGGCGGGGCCGCTGAGCATGGACCACAGCTTTCTTTCGGCCTTCGTGCTGCTGCTGCTGGTGCTCGATCCGCTGGGCAGCCTGCCGATCTTCATCCCGATCATGCGCGACGTGCCGAAGCCGCGGCGCCGCTGGGTCGCGATGCGCGAGGTCGGCATCGCGTTCGGCGTTCTGTTTTTCTTCATGTTCTTCGGCAATGGCTTCCTGCGCGTGATGCACCTGTCGGAGCGCTCGCTCGAAGTCGCCGGCGGCGTGATCCTGCTGATGGTCGCGATCCGGATGATCTTCAGCCACGAAGGCGGCGTCTACGGCACGACCGAGGGCAAGGAGCCGTTGATCTTTCCGCTCGCGGTGCCGCTGCTGGCGGGCCCGTCGGCGATGGCGACCGTGCTGCTGCTGGCCTCGCGCCAGCCCGACCGCCTGCTCGACTGGGTGGCCGCGCTGACGGCGGCGATGGCGGTGTCGGGCGCGGTGCTGATGTTGTGCGACCGCATCCGCCGCCTGCTGGGCGATTCGGTCGTCTCGGCGATCGAGAAGCTGATGGGCCTCGTGCTGACGGCGATCGCCGTCGAGATGGTGCTGGCCGGCCTGAAGCGCTACTTCCTCGGCTGAAAGCAAAAAAGGCCGGTCTTTCGACCGGCCTTTCGGCTTCGACCTTGCGGGAGCAAGGATCAGAAGTTGTGGCGCACGCCCAAGGCGAAGGAGCTGAAGTCCACGCCTTCCGAACCATTGGCGTTCGGGAAGTACGAGGCTTGCGACTTGTTGTCGACCTTCGTGTAGAAGGCGTAGACCTTGGTGCGCTTGCTCAGGTTGTAGTTGTACGCGACGGTGGCTTGCTTCGCATCGGTGTCGGCGTTGCCGTCGACCTTGCCGGCCAGGCCGAAGTTCAGGTGGAATTCCGAAGCGCCGACGGCGTACATGCCCGACAGGCGGACGACGTTGATCTTGCCGTTGTTCGGAGAGTAGGTGGTGCCCAGCTCGGCGCGCTGGTAGTAGCCGCCGAACGTGAACGCGCCCAGCGTGTACAGCGCGCGAACGCCGAACTGCTTGTCCGACTTGTTCTTCGAGAAGCCGGCACCCAGGGCCAGGTCGCCGACCGAGTAGTTGGCGGCGAAGTCATAGGCCTTCTCTTGACCGGCAACGCCTTCGCCGGCCGACACGGCGGCTTCCAGCGACAGGTTCTTCACGAACTCGGGGGCGCGGTAGGCGACCTTGTTCGTGTCGCGCATGACGTAGTTGTAGAGCTTGTCTTCCGACGTGCCGGTGTCATGGTTGTGCATGCTCACGTAGTCGGCCGTCGCGTAGTACGACTCGCTCGTGAAGTTGCCCAGGCGGATCGTGCCCAGCGTGGCGCTTTGCAGGAAGACTTCGGATTGGCGAGCCCAGAAAGCCGACTGGCTTTGCTTGCCGTCGTCGGCATTCAGGCCGTGTTCCAGCTGGAAGCCTGCCTTCAGGCCGCCGCCCAGGTCTTCGACACCCTTGAAGCCGAGACGCGATGCATTGTTCTGCAGCACGGTCTTCTTGTCGTCGCCGACCTTCTGGCTTTCGATGGAGTCGTTCAGGCGACCGTAGATGGTGACGCTGCTTTGCGCGAACGAGGTGCCGGCGGCGACGGTGGCCACAGCGGCGACGATGAGGGAGCGTTTCATGGAAGCTGTCCTTGGGGTTGGGGATTGCATGTACGTGATGCACCCGTTGCTTTTGTCTTGAAGGTGCAAGACGCAAATGTTATGCGGGGGAGGCTTCGATATCGAAAGCCGACAGCACGAACACGTGAAACGCTGCCAGAAACGTTGTGACGGTACGACATCTGACTGCGGCCGAAGCCGCAAGGGCTCACCGACCACGCAAGTGAGCGGGCGCTTCGAGGCGCTTGGCCAGCAGCGAGAGCAGCAAGGTCAGCACGAGGTACAGCGCCGAGATCGCGAGGTAGGGCTCCCAGTAGCGCGAGTAGGTGCCGGCCACGGTGCGGGCGGCCAGCGCGAGCTCGGCCAGGCCGATCGCCGACACCAGCGACGAGTCCTTGATCAGCGTGATGCCCTCGTTGACCAGCGCCGGCATCATGCGGCGGAAGGCCTGCGGCAGCACGATGAAGCGCATCGCCTGCGGGTGCGTGAGGCCCAGGCTGTAGGCGGCCTGGGTCTGCCCGAGGTGGATGCTCTGGATGCCGGCGCGGAAGATCTCGGAGATGTAGGCGCCGGCATTGAGCGTCAGCGCGAGCGCGCCGGAGAAGAACGCGCCGTGCTCCTGGCGGAAGTCGCGGGCGGCCTCGCCGCTGAGCAGCAGGCCGCCGTCCGGGTGGATCAGCGCCGGCATCAGCGCGAAGTGCACCAGCAGGATCTGCACGAACAGCGGCGTGCCGCGGAAGAAGGTCACGTACGCGAGCGTGACCGAGCGCAGCGCGGTCAGGAACCAGCGTGCCGCCAGCGATTTCGGCGGCGGCGCGTCACGCGAGCTGCTGACCAGGCCGAGCGCGACGCCGAGCAGCAGCCCGGCGCCGATCGCGATCAGCGTCAGCAGGATCGTGTTCCACAGGCCCGACAGGAAGAGCGGGCCGTAGCCGGCCAGAATGCTCCAGCGCAAGTCCATGACCGGCTCAGCGCGGGTTTACTTCGAAGCGGCCGACGCGGCCGAAGCGGCCGGCGCGGCGGCGGCTGCGCCGAAGTACTTCGTGAAGATCTGGTCGTAGGTGCCGTCGGCCTTGATGTCGGCCAGGCCCTTGTTCAGCTTCGCGAGCAGCTCGGCATTGCCCTTCTTGACCGCGATGCCGTACTGCTCGGGCGCGAAGGCCTTGTCGGCGACCGTCTTGAACTTGCTGTCGGCGTTGTTGGCGACGTAGTTGATGACCACGCCGTTGTCGGCCACGACCGCATCGACGCCACCGGCTTCCAGTTCCTTCAGCGCGAGCGGGGTCGACTCGAAACGCTTGATGTTGGTGCTGGTCTTGCCCTGCAGCTTGCTGACGACCTCGTCGCCGGTGGTGCCGGTCTGCACGCCGACCTTCAGCTTCTTCAGGTCGTCGAACTTCGAGATCTTCGAGGTCTTCTTGACGGCGATCAGCTGCTGCGCGTCGAAGTAGGGACCGGCGAAGTCCATCGTCTGCTTGCGCTCGTCGGTGATCGTGATGGCCGAGACCAGCAGGTCGCGGTCGCCCTGGCCGAGCGTGTTGAAGATGCCTTCCCACGGCGTGTTGGTGAACTTCACCTCGATGCCGGCCTTCTTCGCGACGGCGGTGACGACGTCGATGTCGAAGCCGACGATTTCGCCCTTCTCGTTCTGCGACTCGAACGGTGCGTAGGCGGCGTCGGTGCCGACGGCGTACACCTTGGCAGGGGCCGGGGCCGGTGCGGACGCGACGACGGCCGGTGCCGAGGCGGCCGGCGCGGCGGCGGTGGGCTCCTGCTTGCTGCAGGCGGCGAGCAGCAGGCCGGCGACGGCCAGGCCGGCTGTTTGCAGGAAGCGACGGGTGTTCAATGCTGTCATGGATACCCCTGGGGTGGTCTGTTGTGTGAGAACGGGATGCTTGGGTCCGCGAGCTAGCAAGTCGCGGGCCGCTGCAGTGTAAGCCTGCCGAAACCGGTTTCCGAGCGGGCCGGCCGGCGCGTCGCCGGGGCCGCCGCGGCCCGTGGATACGGGGTGTCGCGTGGCGCCGCGCGATGCTACAAACGCGCCTCGATCCCGGAACGCCCCATGAATTCGTCTCCCGCTGCGCGCATCCCGCAGCACCTTCCCGCGCTCGATGGCGTGCGCGGCCTGGCCATCGTGCTGGTGCTGTGCCACAACTTCCAGGTCCTCGAAGGGCCGTCCGACCTGGTCGGGCGGGTGTTCGAACTCGCGTTCGACCTCGGCTGGATCGGCGTGCAGATGTTCTTCGTGCTGAGCGGCTTCCTGATCACGCGCATCCTGCTGCAGACGCAGGACGCGCCGAACTATTACTCCGCCTTCTTCGGGCGGCGGCTGCTGCGCATCTTCCCGCTGTACTACGCGACGCTCGCGATCGCCTTCATCGTGCTGCCGGCGCTGGGCGCGATGCCGGCGCGCTGGGAGGTCGACCGGCCGCAGCAGGCATGGCTGTGGCTGTACCTGTCGAACTGGTCGGGCCCCTACGGTGGCGCGACGCATGCGTTCCCGCATTTCTGGTCGCTTGCGGTCGAGGAGCAGTTCTACTTGTTGTGGCCCTTGCTGGTGCACCGGCGCTCGGCTGCGCAGGTGCTGCGCTGGTGCGGCGCGATCGCGGTGGCGATCCTCGGCGTGCGCATCGGCATGCTGGCAGCGGGGTTGGGGCCGGACCCGGTGTACTCGTTCACCGTGACGCGGCTGGATGCGCTGGCGATCGGCGGCGCGGCGGCGGCGTGGCTGCAACTGCCCGGCGCGCCGGCGCGGGCGATCGCGCTGCGGCAGCGCTTGATCGTCGGGGCGCTGGTGCTGGCGGCGATCGGCTTCGTCGCGACGCGCGGCTACCCGCGCACATCGGTGCTCGGGCAGACGCTGGGCTACAGCGTGCTGGCGGTGGTGTTCGCGCTGGGGGTGGTGGCTGCCGCTGCCGGGGATGCGGTCGCGGCGCGCGGCTGGGTCGGCTGGCTGAGGGCCGCGCCGCTGCGCATGCTGGGCCGCTACAGCTATGCGATGTACATCTTCCACAAGCCGCTGCACGACCTGGCCGGCAAGCCGGCGCTGCAGGCGCTCGGGCTGTACGAGCATGCCGGCGTCGCCGTCGCGGTGGGCTACATCGCGGCCGGCACGCTCGTCACACTGGCGCTCGCGATGGCGTCGTACCACCTGTTCGAGAAGCACTTCCTCGGGTTGAAGCGGTGGTTCGTGGCCGAGCCGCCTCCGATCACGGCTCGCTCAGGTACGCCAGCTCCTCTGCGCTGAACCCCGCCGCCTCGCGGGCCTCGCGGTTGAACGGCGGACGCAGCCGCGGCGCCTGGTAGTCGCGCACCAGCACCGCGTAGTGCGCGATCGGGTCGAGCCCGTCGCGCCGGCACAGCCAGCGGTACCACTGGTTGCCGATCGCGACGTGGCCGATCTCGTCGCGCAGGATCACGTCGAGGATCTCGACCGTGCGCTCGTCGCCGGCCTTGCGGAACTTGGCCTGCAGCGGCGGCGTCGCATCGAGCCCGCGCGCTTCCAGCGTGCGCGGCACCAGCGCCATGCGCGCGACCACGTCGCCCGCGGTGCGCTGCGTCATCAGCCACAGGCCGTCGTGCGCGTCGAAATCGCCGTAGTCGTGGCCGCCGCTGCGCAGGTGCGCGCGCAGCAGCGAAAAGTGCAGCGCCTCTTCGCTCGCGACGCGCAGCCAGTCGGCATAGAACGCCACCGGCATGCCGGCGAAGCGGAACGCCGCATCGAGCGCCAGGTTGATCGCGTTGAACTCGATGTGCGCGATCGCATGCAGCAAGGCCGCGCGCCCCTCGGGCGTGAAGGCCGAGCGCATCGCCACCTCCTTCGGCGGCACCAGGCGAGGGCGCTCGGGCCGGCCGGGCAGCTGCGCCGGCACGGCGATGGCTTCATCGGGGTCGATCAGCGCCGCATCGAGCTGCTCGAACAGCGCGCGCGCCGCGGCGGCCTTCTCGGTGGGGTCACGCAGGCTCAAGACCTCCAGGGCGCGCTGTCGCGGGTTCATCCCTAGAATCATAGGCTGTGCATTTCGGGCGCTCGCCATGGCCGTCTATCAATTGGGGGACCTGTCTCCCGACATCGCCGCGTCGGCCTGGGTCGCCGACAGCGCCCGCGTGATCGGCAACGTGAGCCTGGGCGACGACGCGAGCGTCTGGTTCGGCGTCGTGATCCGTGGCGACACCGAGCGCATCGCGATCGGCCGCGGCAGCAACGTCCAGGACAACAGCGTGGTGCACGCCGATGCGGGCTTCCCGGTGTCGGTCGGCGAGAACGTGACGGTCGGCCACCAGGCGATGCTGCACGGCTGCACGATCGGCGATCATTCGCTGATCGGGATCCAGGCCGTGGTGCTCAATGGCGCGAAGATCGGCAGCCACTGCCTGGTCGGCGCTGGCGCGCTGGTCACCGAAGGCCAGAGCTTTCCGGACGGCTCGCTGATCCTCGGCACGCCGGCCCGCGTGGTGCGCCAGTTGTCGCCCGAGCAGAGGCAAGGGCTCGAGAAGAGCGCCGCCCACTATGTCGAGAACGCCCGCCGCTACCAGGCGGGGCTGAAAGAAATCACCTGATGAGCGAGCTTCACAAATTCCTGTTCGAAGGCCTGCCGGTGCGCGGCATGCTGGTGCGGCTGACCGATTCGTGGGTCGAGATCCTGCGCCGGCGCGCCGAGTCGTCCGATGCCTTCCCGCCCGCGGTGCGCGCGCTGCTCGGCGAGATGTCGGCCGCGGCGGTGCTGATGCAGTCGAACATCAAGTTCGAAGGCTCGCTGGTGATGCAGATCTTCGGCGACGGGCCGGTCAAGCTCGCGGTGGCCGAGGTGCAGTCGGACCTCGCGTTCCGCGTCACCGCCAAGGTGGTCGGCGAGGTCGCTCCCGATGCACGCCTCGACGCGATGGTCAACGTGGCCGGCAAGGGCCGCTGCGCGATCACGCTCGACCCGAAACCGCGCGGCCCCGGCCAGCAGCCGTACCAGGGCGTGGTCGCGCTGCATGGCGACCGCGGCGAGCCGCTGCACAAGCTCGCCGACGTGCTCGAGCACTACATGCTGCAGTCGGAGCAGCTCGACACCCGGCTGATCCTCGCGGCCAACGACGAGGTGGCCGCCGGCCTGCTGATCCAGCGCCTGCCGATCGAAGGCGAGGGCAACCTCGCCGGCCGCCGCAATGAAGACGACATCGGCCTGAACGAGGCCTACAACCGCGTCTCGCACCTGGCCTCGACGCTCACCGCCGACGAGTTGCTGACGCTCGACGCCGACACCGTGCTGCGCCGGCTGTTCTGGGAAGAGTCGGTGCGCCGCTTCCCGCCGATGACCGGCGAGCTCGGGCCGCATTTCGCCTGCACCTGCTCGCGCGAGCGGGTCGGCGCGATGCTGAAGGGCCTGGGCCGCGAGGAGGTCGACGGCGTGGTCGCCGAGCAGGGCCGGGTCGAGGTCGGCTGCGATTTCTGCGGGCTGAAATACCACTTCGATGCGGTCGACGTCGGCGAGCTCTTCACGATCGCGCGCGACCAGCCACCCGGCAGCACGACGCTCAACTGAACCCCTGAAGGACTCCCGCGATGCTCTACGCCAGCCTCAAAACGCTGCACTTCCTGTCGGTGATCGTCTGGCTCGGCGGCATGTTCTTCGCGCTGTTCTGCCTGCGGCCCGGCGCGGCGCACCTGCCGCCGGCCGAGCGCGTGCCGCTGATGCAGGCGGTGCTGCAGCGCTTCTTCGGCATCGTGCTGTGGGTCGCGCTGGTCACCGTGCTGAGCGGCGGCTGGATGGTGGGCCGGGTCGCGACGACGACCAAGGCGACCGGCGGGCCGTTCAACATGCCGCTCGAATGGAGCGTGATGGCCGGGCTCGGTCTGCTGATGGTCGCGATCTTCGGGCACATCCGCTTCGCGCTCTTCAAGCGCGTGCAGCGCGCGAGCGCCGCGCAGGACTGGGCGGCTGGTGGCGTCGCGCTGAAGGCGATCCGCGACTGGGTGGCGGTGAACCTGACGATCGGCGTGGTGATCGTCGTCGTCGTGATCGCCGGGACGATGACCTGAGCCCGGAGGGTCAACGCGGCAGCAGGTGCCGCTCGCATTCGGCATCGCCGCAGCGCTCGCAGACCCACTGCCAGCGCGGGTTCGCACGCGCCTCGTCGAGCACCGACGGCGCGAGCAGCGCGTGGCGCACCGCCAGCAGCGCATGCGACAGCCGCGACGGCCCGGTGCCCGCCACCACCGAATAGCCGAGCCCGCCGCGCGACAGCGCCGCGCGCACCAGCGCATTGACCGGCTCGCGCACCTGCGGCCCGTCGCGCTGCAGGCCGTCAGCCTGCCACGGGATGTCGAGCGCCGTCAGCAGCGTCAGCGTGCAGCCGTGCTGCGCCTCGATCGCGCTGTCGTACAGGCTGCGGTCGCCGAACACCTGCTCGCTGTAGACCGCGATCATCAGCGCGGTGGTGTCGGAGATCACGATCTCGTGCGTTGCGGCTGCCGCGGCAATGCGGCGCGTTTGCTCCTGCGCGATGCCCGCCTGCTCGTCGACGCGTGGCGTGCGCGCGTGCCGGTCGCAGAACTCGCGCAGGTATTCGCCGACGAGGGCGACCGAGCGCCCGTCATGCTGCAAGGCTGCCTGCAGTTCGCCGGCGAGCGTCGTCTTGCCGGTGCTCTCGGCGCCGACGATGGCGATGACGTGCCCGTTCATGCCGCGCGTTCGACCCGCTGCCACGCGCGCCAGCCGGCGAACGACATGCCGAGGAAGATCGCGTACAGCACGGCCGTGAGCCACAGCCCCTTGTACGCGAACAGCGCGATGCTGACGGTGTTGACGACCACCCACATCGGCCAGTTCTCGACGTACTTGCGGCCGAGCAGCCACTGCCCGACCACGCTGGCCGCGGTGGGGAAGGCATCCCACCAGGGCACGTCGGTGTCGGTGTAATGCTTCAGGAACCAGCCGAGCACCGGCCACAGCGCGAGCGTCGCGGCGACCACCGCGAGCCGGCCGCGCCCGCCCATCGAGCGCACCCGCAGCGCGTGGCCGCCCTCCTGCGTGCCGCGCAGCCACTGCCACCAGCCCCAGCCGGCGACGAGCGCGAAGAACACCTGCAGGCTGGCGTCTCCGTACAGCTTGTTGTCCCAGAAGAGCGCGACGTAGAGCAGCGAGCTGACGATGGCCAGCGGCCAGCCGATCGGGTTGACGCGGATGTTGCACACCACCATCGCGATCGCCAGCACGAAGGCGACCACCTCCACCCAGCTGACGGGTGCGCCCCACAGCACGAAGGCCTGGGCGAACAGCGGCTGCATCCACTGCAGCAGATCCGTCATGTCAGGGGCGTTTGGCGGTCGACACCTGGACGTAGATCTCGTCCGGCTTGACCATGCCGAGTTCGAAGCGCGCTTTCTCCTCGACCATCTCGAGGCCTTCCTTCAGGTCGCTGACCTCGGCGACCAGGCGCTCGTTGCGCATGCGCGCCGCGTCGTTCTCGCCCTTCTTCTGGTCGAGCTTGGCCTGCAGCTCCATCACGCGCGGCACGCCGCCCTTGCCGAACCAGAGTTCGGCATGGACGAGAACCAGCAGCGCGATGAGGCCGAGGGTGACGAGGCGCACGTCGAAGACAGCAGCGGATCAGCGCAGGTTGTAGAAGGCCGCGCGGCCGGGGTAGCTGGCCACGTCACCGAGGTCTTCTTCGATGCGCAGCAGCTGGTTGTACTTCGCCATGCGGTCCGAGCGGCTGAGCGAGCCGGTCTTGATCTGGCCGGCGTTGGTGCCGACCGCGATGTCGGCGATGGTCGAGTCTTCGGTCTCGCCCGAACGGTGGCTGATCACCGCGGTGTAGTTGGCGCGCTTGGCCATCTCGATCGCGGCGAAGGTTTCGGTCAGCGTGCCGATCTGGTTGATCTTGATCAGGATCGAGTTCGCGATGCGCTTGTCGATGCCTTCCTTCAGGATCTTGGTGTTGGTGACGAACAGGTCGTCGCCCACCAGCTGCACCTTGGTCGTCAGGCGCTCGGTGATGTGCTTCCAGCCGTCCCAGTCGCCTTCGGCCATGCCGTCTTCGATGCTGATGATCGGGTACTTGTCGACCCAGGTCGCGAGGATGTCGGTCCACTCGGGCGCGCTCAGCGTCAGGCCTTCGGCGCTCAGCACGTACTTGCCGTCCTTGTAGAACTCGCTGGCGGCGCAATCGAGGCCGAGCGCGATCTGCTCGCCGGCCACGAAGCCGGCCTTGTCGATCGCCTGCAGGATCAGCTGGATCGCCGCCTCGTGGCTCGCGACGCTGGGTGCGAAGCCGCCTTCGTCGCCGACCGCGGTGCTCATGCCCTTGTCGTTGATGATCTTCTTCAGCGCGTGGAACACTTCGGCGCCATAGCGCATCGCTTCGCGGAAGCTCGGGGCACCCACCGGGATGATCATCAGCTCCTGCAGGTCGAGGCTGTTGTTCGCGTGCGCGCCGCCGTTGATGACGTTCATCATCGGCACCGGCATCTGCATCGCGCCCGAGCCGCCGAAGTAGCGGTACAGCGGCAGGCCGCTTTCTTCGGCCGCGGCGCGCGCCACGGCCATCGAGACGGCCAGCGTCGCGTTCGCGCCCAGGCGGCTCTTGTTCTCGGTGCCGTCCAGGTCGATCAGCGTGCGGTCGAGGAAGGCCTGCTCCGACGCGTCGAGGCCGAGCACGGCTTCGCTGATCTCGGTGTTCACATGCTCGACGGCCTTCAGCACGCCCTTGCCGAGGTAGCGGTTCTTGTCGCCGTCGCGCAGCTCGATCGCTTCGCGCGAGCCGGTGGACGCGCCCGAGGGCACCGCGGCGCGGCCCATCACGCCGGATTCCAGCAGCACGTCGCATTCGACGGTCGGGTTGCCGCGGCTGTCGAGGATCTCGCGGCCGACGATGTCAACAATGGCACTCATTCAGTCTTCCTTCAGGGTTTCGACAACTGCTGGTTGATCAACTGCTAGGTGATTCTGGCAGTCAGTTGAAATCGGCTTCGAGAAAGCCGTTCTTCTTCGTGATGCGGTCGAGTTCGACCAGCGTGGACAGCAACTCTTTCATGCGCTTCAGCGGCACCGCGTTCGGGCCGTCGCTCAGTGCCTCGGCCGGGTTCGGGTGCGTCTCCATGAAGACGCCCGCCACGCCGACCGCGATGGCCGCGCGCGCCAGCACCGGCACGAACTCGCGCTGGCCGCCGGAACTCGTGCCCTGGCCGCCGGGCAGCTGCACCGAGTGGGTCGCGTCGAACACCACCGGGGCGTTCGTGTCGCGCATGATGGCCAGCGAGCGCATGTCGCTGACGAGGTTGTTGTAGCCGAAGCTCGCGCCGCGCTCGCAGGCCATGAAGCTGTCTTCCGGCAGGCCCTTGTCGTGCGCGGCGGCACGGGCCTTGTCGATGACGTTCTTCATGTCGCCGGGCGCGAGGAACTGGCCCTTCTTGATGTTGACCGGCTTGCCCGACTGCGCGACCGCGCGGATGAAATCGGTCTGGCGGCACAGGAAGGCGGGCGTCTGCAGCACGTCGACGATGGCGGCCACGCGCTCGATCTCCTCGGTGCTGTGCACGTCGGTCAGCACCGGCACGCCGATCTCGCGCTTGACCTTGGCCAGGATCTCGAGCCCGCGCTCCATGCCGGGGCCGCGGAACGAGGTGCCCGACGAGCGGTTCGCCTTGTCGTAGCTCGACTTGAAGATGAACGGGATGCCGAGCGCGGTCGTCATTTCCTTCAGCTGGCCGGCGACGTCGAGCTGCAATTGCTCCGTCTCGACGACGCAGGGCCCGGCGATCAGGAAGAAGGGCTTGTCGAGGCCGACGTCGAATCCACAGAGCTTCATGCCGCGGCCTTCTCGGGTTGCGGCCGCTCGCTGCGGGCGGTCTGGTGCGCGAGCGCGGCCTGGATGTAGGAGCGGAACAGCGGGTGGCCTTCCCACGGCGTCGACTTGAACTCCGGGTGGAACTGCACGCCCATGAACCACGGGTGCACGGTGCGCGGCAGCTCGACGATCTCGGTCAGCTTCTCGCGCTGCGTCAGCGCCGAGATCACGAGGCCGGCCTCGCGCAACTGGTCGAGGTAGTTGACGTTGGCCTCGTAGCGGTGGCGGTGGCGCTCGTTGACGACATCGCCGTAGATCTCGTGCGCGAGCGTGCCGGGCACCACGTCGGAGCTCTGCGCGCCCAGGCGCATCGTGCCGCCGAGATCGGAGTTCGCGTCGCGGGTCTGGATCGAGCCGTCGGCGTCCTGCCACTCGTCGATCAGCGCGATCACCGGGTTCGGCGTCTCGGGGTCGAACTCGGTGCTGTTGGCGTTCGCGAGGCCCGCCTTGTGGCGCGCGATCTCGATCGTGGCGACCTGCATGCCCAGGCAGATGCCGAGGTAGGGCAGCTTGTGCTCGCGGGCGAACTGGGCGGTGAGGATCTTGCCCTCGACGCCGCGCTTGCCGAAGCCGCCGGGCACCAGGATCGCGTCGTAGCGCGCGAGCTGGCTCACGTTGTCGGTGGTCAGCGTCTCGGAATCGACGTACTCGATGTTGATGCGGGCATGGTTGTGGATGCCGGCATGGCGCAGCGCCTCGTTCAGCGACTTGTACGAATCGGACAGGTCGGTGTACTTGCCGCACATCGCGATCGTGACCTCGCGCTTCGGGTGCTCGACCTCGTCGACCAGCGCATCCCAGCGCTTCAGGTTGGCCGGCGGGGTGTTGATGCGCAGCTTGTCGCAGATCAGGCCGTCGAGGCCCTGCTCATGCAGCATGCGCGGCACCTTGTAGATGGTGTCGGCATCCCAGACCGAGATCACGCCCCATTCGGGCACGTTGGTGAAGAGCGAGATCTTCTCGCGCTCTTCGTCGGGGATGCGGCGGTCGGCGCGGCACAGCAGCGCATCGGCCTGGATGCCGATCTCGCGCAGCTTCTGCACGGTGTGCTGGGTGGGCTTGGTCTTCAGCTCGCCGGCGGCGGCGATCCACGGCACGTAGGTCAGGTGCACGAACGCGGTGTTGTTCGGGCCCATGCGCAGGCTCATCTGACGCGCGGCTTCGAGGAAGGGCAGCGATTCGATGTCGCCGACGGTGCCGCCGACCTCGACGATCGCGACATCGACCGCCTGCTCGGTGCCGAAGGCCGCGCCGCGCTTGATGAATTCCTGGATCTCGTTGGTGACGTGCGGGATCACCTGCACCGTCTTGCCGAGGTAGTCGCCGCGGCGCTCTTTCTCGAGCACGCTCTTGTAGATCTGGCCGGTGGTGAAGTTGTTGGCCTTCTTCATGCGCGTCGTGATGAAGCGCTCGTAGTGGCCGAGGTCGAGGTCGGTTTCGGCGCCGTCGTCGGTGACGTACACCTCGCCGTGCTGGAAGGGGGACATGGTGCCCGGATCGACGTTGAGGTACGGATCCAGCTTGATGAGGGTGACCTTGAGGCCGCGCGATTCGAGAATCGCTGCAAGTGATGCAGCCGCGATGCCCTTGCCCAGCGAGGACACCACACCGCCGGTGACAAAGACGAACTTGGTCATTGCAGGGTCAGCAGGCGCCTTGTCGACGAATGCCGTGGTGGTAAAGCGCGATTATAGGCGCGTAGTTTCGGACCGCTGCTCGAACTCCCCCAGCCAGCGCAGCACCTCGGCCGCCGCTTGCCCCGGCTGTTCGAAGGGGAACAGGTGCGAGCCTTCGATCCACGAGATGCGCCCCTGCGTGAAGCGCTCGGTCGCCTTCATGCCCACCTGGCGCACCTCGGCCGACTGCGTGCCGCCGATGAAGGCCATCGGGCAGCCCAGCGGGCGGCGCACCAGCAGCCGGGGGATGTGGTGCGGCAGCGTGTAGTAGATCTGCGTCTCGACCTCGCGCCGGAAGCTCAGTGACTGGCCGTGGCCGGAGGGCTCGATGCCGGCGGCGATGTAGTCGCGCAGCACGCCGGGCGCCCAGCGCGCGAAGGCCGGCTTGGCCTCGAAGTGCGCGAACGCGGCCTCCGGGCTCGGCCAGTGCTGGCGCCGGCGCTTCGAGACGTGGCCCGGCGAGAAGCGTTCGCCGATGCCGGTCGCCTTGGCCACCTGCAGCGTGCGCGCCAGTAGCCCGCCGATCAACGGCGAATCCATCAGCACGATGCCGCGCGCCAGGTCGGGCCGCTTCGACGCGGCCAGCACGCTGAGGAACCCGCCGAGCGAATGCCCGACCAGCCAGACCGGCCCGCCCGTCGCGTGCTGCTCGACGAACGCGATCAACTGGTTGCGCAGCAGCGGCCAGTTGTTGGTGACGCGGTAGTGCTCGTCGTGGCCGAGCTTCTCGATCGCGTGCACCTGGTAGCCCGCTTCGCGCCACGCCTCGAACAGCACCCGATAGGTGCCCGCCGGAAAGCTGTTCGCGTGCGAGAAGACGATGCAGCCCGGGCCGGCCATCAGACTATTTTTTCACCCGGGTGCGTGATCTTGCGCATCGGCTCGTAGCGCTCCGACGGCACGCACAGCGGGTGTTCGGCCGCGCTGCCGTCCCAGGTGGGGTCGTCGATCGATTCGAACACCTGGCGCAGCCGCTGGCCCCAGGTGCTGCGGATCATCGTGAAGTACGGGTTGCGCTCGTCGATGCAGACCATCTGCTGCGACTGGAAGGCGTCGGCCTCGTAGACCAGCAGGTCCAGCGGCAGGCCGACCGACAGGTTGGACTTGAGCGTCGAGTCCATCGACACCAGCGCGCACTTGGCGGCTTCGTCGAGCGCGGTGTGCGGCGTGATCATGCGGTCGAGCACCGGCTTGCCGTACTTCGATTCGCCGACCTGGAAGTAGCAGGTCTCGCGCGTCGCCTCGATGAAGTTGCCGGCCGAGTAGACAAGAAAGAGCCGCATCGCCTCGCCCTTGATCTGGCCGCCGAGGATCATCGACGCGTTGAAGTCGACGCCGGCCTGCTTCAGCGACGGGCCATCTTGCTCGTAGACGCGGCGCACCGCGCTGCCGAGCACGCGGGCGGCGTCGAACATGCTGGTGGCGTTCCAGATGGTGATCGGCGCTTCGTCGCCGTTGTCCAGCTTCTCGACCTGCAGGATCTCGCGCACCGACTGCGAGATCGACAGGTTGCCGGCCGACAGCAGCACCATGAAGCGGTCGCCCGTCTTCTCGTAGACCATCATCTTGCGGTAGGTGCTGATCTGGTCCAGGCCCGCGTTGGTGCGCGAGTCGGACAGGAAGACGAGGCCGGCATCGAGCTTGATGCCCACGCAGTAGGTCATGACGGGGTGTCCTGCAGGTTCTTCAGGCGGTAGAGCGCATCGAGCGCTTCCTTCGGCGACAGCATATCGGGGTTGAGGCCGGCCAGCGCCCGCTCGATGGCCGACGCCGGCTTCTCGGCTTCGGGCGTGGGCGCCGCGAACAGGTCGATCTGCGCGCTGCCCGCGTGTTGCTGGGCCTCGAGCGCTTCCAGCGTCGCGCGCGCCTGCCGCACCAGCGTGCCCGGCATGCCGGCCAGGCGCGCAACCTGCACGCCGTAGCTGCGGCTGGCCGGGCCGGCCTGGATGTCGTGCAGGAAGACGATGTCGTCGCCGCTCTCCGCCGCCGACACGTGCACGTTCAGCGCGCGGTCGTGCTTGACCGGGAACTCGGTCAGCTCGAAGTAGTGGGTGGCGAACAGCGTGAAGCTCTTGTTGCGCTCGTGCAGGTGACTCGCGATGGCACCGGCCAGCGCCAGCCCGTCGAAGGTCGAGGTGCCGCGGCCGATCTCGTCCATCAGCACCAGCGACTGCTCGCCGGCGCTGTGGATGATGGCGGCGGCCTCGGTCATCTCGAGCATGAAGGTCGACTGCGCGTTGGCCAGGTCGTCGGCCGCGCCGATGCGGGTGTGGATCGCGTCGATCGGCCCGAGGCGGCAGGCATCGGCCGGCACGAACGAGCCGATCGCCGCCAGCAGCACGATCAGCGCGACCTGCCGCATGAAGGTGCTCTTGCCGCCCATGTTCGGGCCGGTGATCACCAGCATCTTGCGGCTGGCGTCGAGCCGGCAGTCGTTGGCCATGAAGTTGCCGGCGCCGGTCTCGGCCAGCCGCGCCTCGACCACCGGGTGGCGGCCGGCCGTGATGTCGATGCAGGCGTCGCGCACGAACTGCGGACGGGTCCAGTTCAGCGTGTCGGCGCGCTCGGCCAGCGCGGCCAGCGCGTCCAGGCTCGCGAGCGCGCGGGCGAGGCCAGACAGCGCCTCCAGGTGCGCCTGCAACTGGTCGATCACCTGCTCGTAGAGCATCTTCTCGCGCGCGAGCGAGCGCTCCTGTGCCGACAAGGCCTTGTCCTCGAAGGTCTTCAGCTCGGGCGTGATGAAGCGCTCGGCGTTCTTCAGCGTCTGGCGGCGCTGGTAGTCCATCGGCACCTTGCTCGCCTGGCCCTGCGTCACCTCGATGTAGAAGCCGTGCACCTTGTTGTATTGCACGCGCAGGTTGGCGATGCCGGTGCGGGCGCGCTCGCGGGCTTCGAGGTCGAGCAGGAAGGCGTCGCAGTTCTGGCTGATGTCGCGCAGCTCGTCGAGCGGGGCGTCGAAGCCGCGCGCGATCACGCCGCCGTCGCGCAGCATCACCGACGGCTCGTCGGCGATGGCGCTGCGCAGCAGGTCCTCGATGGCGGGCGAGGGCGTCAGCGCCTCGGCCAGCATCTCCAGCAGCAGCGCCTGGCGCGGCACGCGCTCGCGCAGCGCCGGCAGGCCTTGCAGCGTGGCACGCAGGCCGGTGAGTTCGCGCGGGCGCACCTGGCGCAGCGCGATGCGGGCGGTGATGCGCTCGACATCGCTGACGCCGCGCAGCGCCTCGCGCAGCGGCGCGACGTCGTGCTCGATCAGCACGTCGAGCGCGTCATGGCGCTGCGATGCGACGGTGCGTTCGCGCAGCGGGTGCGTGAGCCAGTGGCGCAGCGCGCGGCTGCCCATGCCGGTGCGGCAGGTGTCGAGCAGCGACAGCAGCGTCGGGGCGTCGTCGCCGCGCAGCGTCTGCGTGAGTTCGAGGTTGCGGTGCGTGGTGGGCGGCAGGTCGAGCAGGTCGCCGCTGCGTTCGACCTGCAGCGCGCGCACGTGGGCCAGCGCCTGGCCTTGCGTGTGCTCGGCGTAGCTGAGCAGCGCGGCCGCGGCGGCCTGCGCGGTGATGAGTTCCTGTGCGTTGAAGCCGGCGAGGCTGGCGACGCGCAATTGCTCGCACAGCTTGCGCAGGCCGAGCGCGGTGTCGAACTGCCAGCCGGGTCGGTGCGTGATCGCGATGCGGGCCTGCGCGACGGCGGTGGGCACCTGGTCGCGATCGACCAGCACCTCGGCGGCGTTCAGTCGGGCCAGCCAGCCGGGCAGTTCGCGCTCGGTGCATTCGGTCAGGCCGAGCTGGCCGCTGCTGAGGCCGAGCCAGGCCAGGCCATAGCCGGTGACGCCGCGGTGCGTTCGTTGCGAGACGGCGAGCAGCAGCGCGTCGCGCTTGTCGGCGAGCAGTTCGGTGTCGGTGACGGTGCCGGGCGTGACGACGCGCACCACCTTGCGCTCGACCGGGCCCTTCGCGGTGGCGACATCGCCGACCTGTTCGGCGATCGCGACGGCCTCGCCGAGCTTGATCAGCTTGGCCAGGTAGCTCTCGACGGCGTGGAAGGGCACGCCGGCCATCACCACCGGCTCGCCGCCGCTCTGGCCGCGGCTGGTCAGCGTGATGTCGAGCAGCTTGTTGGCGCGGCGGGCGTCTTCATAGAAGAGCTCGTAGAAGTCGCCCATCCGGTAGAAGACGAGGGTGTCGGGGTGCTCGGCCTTGATGCGCAGGTACTGCTGCATCATTGGCGTGTGGGCCGAAATGGGGGCTGGCGTGGGAGCCCGGCTGGCGGACGATTCTTCCGCTAACTCGTTGAATTGCTGAGTGTTTTTGTCGGATGACATGCTCACGATGGACTTTTCAGCGCGTATGAAAACTTGGGGGAACTTGGGCGTTCTGCGTAGGTTTTCGGACTTCAAAAATCGAAACCTACGCTGGGCTGCGGCCCGGTCTTCCAGAAAACCTACGCTTGCAGGGAGCGCAATGCAGTTCGACGCCCGCGCAGCCAAGGCACTTCAGCCAGGCGCGCACCTTACCATCGACGGCTGCCCAGGCCTTCGTCTCGAAGCCACTCAAACGAGACGCGCATGGACCTATCGGTACCGCAGTCCAGTCGACTCGCGGATGCGCCAGATCGGTCTGGGACGGTGGCCAACGATGTCGTTTCCGGCCGCCGCTGCGGAGTGGGAGCGCCTGCGTGCCGTGCGTGATGCCGGCGCTGATCCAGCCCTGTCAAAGCGTCAGGCGCGGGTCGCCGAGCGAGAAGCTCGTGCAACGGCGAAGCAGGAGCTGGCAGATCGTGGGTACACGGTACGTCGCCTGTGCGAGGACTACCTCGCTGGCCACGTCGATCGCGCGCGCAAGGCCAAGGGCGCGGCCGAGGTGCGGCGCATGTTCGACACGATGCTCAGCCCACTGGATGTGGAGCCGGCATCCACGTTGACCCGGCGTCAGTGCTTCGATTTGCTGGAGTCGCTGCAGCACATTCCGGTGCAGGCGGCGAAGTTGCGGGCCGAACTGGGGGCCGCGTGGGACTACGCGCTCGACGCCGGGCGGATCCCGGACAGCACCCCCAGCTGGTGGCGCCAGATCATGCGCGGGCGGCTTCGCTCCAAGGGCAAGAAGATCTCCGGCGAGTCGATCGGCACATCGAAGCGCGCACTCAGTGACGCCGAGGCCGGTTCGCTCATCGCATGGCTACCGAACTTCCCTCGGCTGGTCGAGGACGCGCTGACGATCTACCTGTGGACGCTGGCGCGAGGCGCAGAGATCATGGCGATGGAATCCAGCGAGGTTTCGAAGGAGAAGGACGGCTGGTGGTGGACCGTGCCGAAGGCGAAGACCAAGAATGCGCGGCATGCAAATGCCACGGACTTCCGCGTGCCGTTGGTTGGAAGGGCTCTCGAAGTGGTTCTGCGCAGGAAGGAATTGCACACGGGTTACTTGTTTCCGTCGACGGCGGCACTCGGCTACGTCGAGCAGGGGACGATTCAGACGGCGGTGTACTACCACCAGCCCTATTGCAAGACGCGGCCGGAGCATGCTCGACCGCGTCTTCAAGTCACGCACTGGGCTCCGCATGATCTGCGGCGAACCTCTCGCACGTTCCTCACGTCGCTGGAATGCCCTGACGACGTGGGCGAGGCGATGCTCGGGCACATGCAGGAGGGGGTGAAGGGGGTCTACAACCTGCACACCTACGACAAGCAGCGTCGCGTTTGGATCGATCGACTGTCCGCGCACCTCGAAGGGTTGGTGCAGCCCGGGTATTCCCATCCACCTCACGTTGAAGGGCCCGTAGGCGACGGTAAGCATGGCGTCCACCAGTCACGTTGAGCGGACGGGGGCGAGATCTCGGTGCTGACCTAGTCGAATGGCCGCTGTCGCAAGCGGTGAGTCGCAGCTAACGGATCCACAGCTGCCGCTCGAGCCCCTTCGTTGTCTGGTGGGCCGGGAGCGGTCCAGCCTCGTGCTGAAACTAGAGCTGTCGACTTGCACGATGGCCATTCGCCCCCAACAATGCATTCTGTCGAGACTGGGAGCACCCATGACTGCAGAGCGCATTCCGACAATCGATCTTGGCCTACCCACCAACACATTTGATCGAAAGCGCATCGCTGACGAAATCGATCGTCACTGCAGAGACATCGGCTTCTTTGTGCTGACGGGTCATGGGATCTCATTTGACCTGCAGCTGCAGGTCCTCAGGCAAGCCAATCAGTTCTTTTCGCAATCCGCAGGCGACAAGGCGAAGGTCGCTATCGGGATGTCCGACGTCCATCGAGGATATGCCCGAATCGACGCCGAGAAGCTCGACCCTGATGGGCCATCGGACTTTCGAGAGACTTATCTCGTAGGCTGGGAGCGTCGGGACGGCACGCCACTGCCGCAACGCATCCCTTTGCTGGGCCTCAATCAGTGGCCCGAGACTCTCCCGGACTTCCGCGAGACGTTGAACGGCTACTACGACGCGGCGCTAGAGGTCGCCAAGCAGATCCTCGATTGCGTGTCCTATGCCATCGCGCCGGCAGAACAAAATGTCTTCTCCGAATTCTTCAACGATCCGCTCACCAACCTGGTTCTCGCGCACTACCCGGTTGCGGCGCATCTCGGCGACGACTCCGTATTGGGCTGCGGCGAACACACAGACTATGGGCTCATCACGCTCTTGATGCACGATGGTGTTCCGGGTTTGCAGGTACAGGCAAGGAGCGGCGCTTGGCTGGACGTGCAGTGCAACAAGGGAGACCTTGTCGTCAACTTGGGAGACATGCTGGAGTTCATGTCAGGCGGTCGGTACGTCTCGAACCCGCATCGAGTCGTTGTTATGAGGAATCAGCCGCGCACTAGCGTGCCATTCTTCGTTCAGCCGGACTACGATGCTCTGATCAGACCGCTTCTTGAACCCATTGAAGAGATGTCGAATCGGTCCCGATGGAAGCCCAGGCTGGGCGGCGCCTACATTGAGGAACGATTCGCCGAGACGTTTCCGCGACCGACTGACAGGTTGCTTCGAGAACTCGAGCGAATGAGCACTGATCAGAGGCAGGCTCTAGGCAAGTGCGCGCGACTTCTCCAACTGATTTCGGACTGAAGCATCGATGGCGTTCTGACGCGGTTGCCCCGCGGCAGTCATATGATGTGGGAGAGCTACTACCTTACCGATAGATGCCGCCTGACCTGCTCTAGCGTACTGCCCAAAGGCGGCCGGCCCGGGGCACTGTCCGCTTTTGGTCGACAATTGGTTCGTCGCCTCGCTGGCGAGTAGTCGGTCGGAGGCCGCGTCGTGCTCGCCGGGCAATCGCTTCGCGGTGCTCGGACGAAGGGCGACAGTCGGGGGGGGGCAGAAGCGGTCTCACACCTTGCCCACTTTGTGATCGCCAGCCTCACGGCTATGAACCTTGTTCCTGCCGCTGGCTGGAGGTATTCGGTGCGCGTCAGTGAGATCGGCAACTCACTTTTTTAGGAGATTCCATCCATGCCCTGGCACGAAGTCAGCACAGCTGAGATCGTGGCTCATAATTGGCCGTGAAATTCCCCACTCCCGATTGCCCTGGTACTCGAAGTTGAACCCTAGGCGCTCGTAGAACCGATTTCGGCGATTGCGTGCCTCTGGAGTCGTCGCATCGTCAGCCGATAAATCTATCGGGACCACTGGCAGGTTGGGCCGCTTACGGATGTATGCGATCAGAATTGACATAAAGAGGGAGCCCAGTCGTAGCCCTCTGAGCTCGGGAACACTGATGTCGATTCGTCCATTACCAATCCAAACGTGCCCCGGATCGCTTCCCGCAGGCAGCAAAACCTCCACCGGCCATCGCGCAAATTCCGTTCTGGGCGAAAGCATTAGCGAACCGTCTTCGTATTGAGCAACAAGCTCTATCCCATTTTCAATTGTTTCTACTGAGACATTGAAGGTATGAGTTGTGCCGCAGACGGACTGCAGAGTGAATCGTTGCATAATGATGGGCATGGTTGAAGGACCACTCAGCGGCGCGAGTTTTGCATCGTTTTCCGGAGTTCGCGGCCGAGCGGTCGCCCGATCTCTTGCACATCAAGCTCTGGAAAGTGTTCATTGACATAGCGGAGCAGGTCCTGCGTACGGCGAGACAGCATTTCCGTCGCTGATTGCAGTTCTTTAAAAACAGCGGGCGCGTTATTGAAGGTTCCCATCCTGTATTGGGCGCCGGTAGACTGGAACTTCTCGATGCCCGGAACGCTGGTGTCTTGAAAGAACGATTGATCATCCTGGGGCATCGCGCGCGCCCATGCGAGCGAAAATTCGCTAAACAGCTCCCCCAGGTGGCGGTCGTGGAAGAACACGCCCGGATGTTGATATGTCCCGACGTACCGGTCGAACATCACGGCAACGTCTAGGCGGTTCTGGTAAGGGAAATTCTGAAGATGCTCATTCAGAACGTCGACGTTCACCGCAGCCAACAGTGATCGTACGACTTCGCAGTCCTTTAGCCGGGTTCGTTCTTTCAAGGAAAAATTCTCGGGTGCTCGAACATTAAATTTTTCGAGCGCAGGATATCGGCGAATGTGCTGAGTAATGTCATCCCAGAAGTCAATTGCTACTGGGAACAAACCGGCCTCTTCTCTAAATAACGATAAAAACTCGATCCATTCCAAGAGCTTGCTATCGCTGCGGGCCGTCGTTGCCACAAGGAACAATGCCAGGGGAAGCGAAGCCGCATCCGCGGCCGCGATGTCGTCCTCGATAATCTTTCTTGGAAGCTTCGCGTACTTCTTGGCCTGAAGGCCGATGCGACCGTGTGGGGAGCGAAGAATGATGTCGATCCCGGATTGATACTGACCCCGCCGGCCAACAAATCGCGCATGTTTGCACTCGTAAACCTCGCGGTAGATTTCAACGCACATGCGCTCGAAATCCTGTTCGTTGCTCGGAAGTGGAATGTCAGATGGGAAGGGGGCGATACGCATTGGTCAAGGCTCGGAAGGGCGAGTGTGCGTCTGCTTTTGGCGGTCGTTTCATTGTGCCGCGCTACCTCCGCAATGGGTGAGGTTGTGTGAAAACTCGCGGCGTTGAAGGGCGGCATCGCAATCGACCTCTCAGATCGCTCAGTGTTCGACGATCGACCTTCACGGAAGGGTGAGGCGACCCCTGAAATGCTGCAAGCTTGTGTTTTCACATCGCCTCGGTCGATAGCGCCCCGTTGCCGCTCGTGAGAGCGGTCGCTCAACGGAGCATGGCTGACAGCGGAGGCGGCGCCAGGTCGGACAGCGACGTCTGCGCTCGGTGCGTCCCTGAGCGACAGACCGCGCCGCTCGTCAATCTACGCACCTCGAAGGGCATGTGGTGCGATGGCGGCCTTGCGGCGGACCGTGAAGGGAGGCGGCAAGAGGTTGGACACCGGCCGCTCTTCGCACCAAGTGGTCACCTCTCGCACCAGCCAAGCGACACGTCTGCCGGAGAGAAGTCGGGGCTATCGCATCGTCGGCCAGCGGGGACGGCCGTGAGTGCGAGTGGCCAGATGCCGGCTGTCGGGGGAGCGACGGTCGGCGCGCGGGCGATGCCGGAGCGCATTCCCCGGGCGGTGCTCACCCGCCGCCTGGAGCGACTCCTGGCGCGTGTCGATGCGACGCCCGAGCGGGTGGTCGAGCGAAAGAAGAGCCTGGTGTTCGGCATCGATGTGCGCGGTCCAGTGCGCGTGCGGGTCGATGCGATCTGGGTCTTCGGGAGCTACGCGCGGGGAGCCCTCGAATGCGGCGACGTGGACCTGATCATCCAGTCGCACATGGAATGGGCCGGTCCGGTCACGCTGGACGGTCGGCCCTACCTCGGCAGCAGTCTGCTTCCGGGAATCGGCAAGGTGATCAGCCCGGTGATCGGGCCGCTGCGCAAGATCACCTTCGTGGATCATCACAACTACATGAGCGGCGGCACTGTGCTAGAGGGCGATCAGGTGGCTCGCGATGCGCTGATTCTGTGGACGCCTGGCCTCGACTGGAGATCGGCGCTGCACGGCATCCCGCTCGACCCGACCGCCCGGCGTGCCCCAAGGAAGGAGTGGGCCACCGAAGAGGAGCAACTGGAGGCGGAGCGACAGCGCTTCCGTGCGGCTCGCACCTTCGCCGCACTGCCGACCTCGCCGCGGCAGCTTGCAAGCGTCGCTTGACGGCGAAGCTCTCGCCAACGTCCTCGGGATTTGCTCAGGGACGGGGCGGGGTGCTGCATTCCTGTCTTGCTCAGTCGAACCGGACCTCGGTGCTGCACAGGCGTGTGCCGTCCGGTGCGCTGATGCTGAGGCTCAGGGCATTCAAGCAAGCGGACCCTGGCAGCGCTGTTGGTGCGAGCCGGCGGTGCCGCGAGAAAACGGCCTTGCCATCGACAGCGCCCGTCCATTCGGCGATGTACTTCCGCGAAGGCACGCTGGTCTTCAACGGCTTCAGGCGAAACCGCTCGACGAAGGAGTGCAGCTCCACCTCGGAGCTGATTCGGCCAAACACCTGCTCGATCGGAAGGCTGCTTCCCATGGGATGTGCTCCTAGTGGACGGGAGTTTGGTCAACGCCAATGATGACGCTGCCAGCTTTGAAGACGGCTGTCGCAGGCGCACCAGCTGTCAGGTTCAAGGACTCGGCGCGTTCGTTCGTGATGCGCGCCACAAGGGTCTGTCCATTGGGCAGGTCGAGCCCCACCTTGATGTCGTCTTCGCCTTCGCCCACGTCACGCACGCTGCCCACCAGCTGATTGAACGTGGCGGGCAAGCTAGCCGCCGGCTCCTCCAGCAGGACGATCGAGGTGGGATGCACCAGGCCAAAGGCGCGCCCGCCCTGCTGCAGCTTCAGGATGTTCTGCACCTCGTGAGAGACCTTGATGACGATCTGCAGGCCTTGGGCGAGGCCCAGCTCCACTTCATTGGCCTCGATGCCGGGGCGGATGGCCGTCACGACGCCATCGAGGGTGTTGAAGTCAGCGGGTTTCATGAGTTCAAGGTTCCGTGTGCTCGTGCCTCGCCGGCTGGCGGGGTGCTGCAATATACTGTATGAATGAACAGTAGTCAGCTGCCTCGTGAAGGTGTCACGCGTGTCGGCCGGGAATCGCCCGGGCCAGCCGTGGTGCCGCGTGCCAGCGTTGCCATCGGCTTCGGCTCACCGTCTCAGGATTCGGGCGTCGGGCGCTTGGATCTGAATGACGTCCTGATCAGGAACCCACTCGCCACCTTCCTGATGCGCGTGAGCGGCAGTGCGATGCGAGAGGCTGGCATCGATGACGGCGACATCGTGCTCGTCGATCACTCGGTTCGGCCCGCCAGCGGCCACATCGTGATCGCCATCGTGGACGACGAGTTCATGTGCCGGCGGCTGGTGACGCAGGGATCGTCGCTGCGCCTCGTGGCGACCGACCCGGGCTGCGCCGATGTCGTGCCGCGAACCGCCCAGGAGCTGGAGGTCTGGGGTGTGGTGACCAACGCCATCAAGGCGATACCCGTTTGAGATTGCGCCATGTTTGCGCTGGTCGACGTCAACAACATGTACGTGAGCTGCGAGCGGGTGTTCAAGCCCTCGCTCAACGGCCGGCCGGTCGTCGTGCTGTCGAGCAACGACGGCGCCTGCATCGCGCGCAGCAACGAGGCCAAGGACCTCGGCGTGCAGATGGCTCAGCCATGGTTCCAGGTGCGGCACCTGGAGCGCGAGGCAGGGCTGATCGCGCTGTCCGCCAACTTCGAGCTGTACGGCGACATGTCCAG
Organism: Rhizobacter sp. P5_C2; assembly: GCF_054049715.1. Lineage (NCBI taxonomy): Bacteria > Pseudomonadati > Pseudomonadota > Betaproteobacteria > Burkholderiales > Sphaerotilaceae > Rhizobacter > Rhizobacter sp. P5_C2. Next base: position 36,645 of record NZ_JBFULV010000051.1, read on the forward strand.
TCGCATGATGTCGATCGTCGGGCAGTACGCGCCGCGGCAGCAGATCTACAGCATCGACGAGTGCTTCCTCGATCTCGACGGTGTGCGCGGCGACCTGGTGGAGATCGGCCGCGACATCCGCCGGACCGTGCTGCAGTGGACTGGGTTGCCGACCAGCGTGGGCTTCGGGCCGACCAAGACCCTGGCGAAGCTGGCCAACCATGTCGCGAAGACGGCCGATCGCAAGCCGGGCTCGTATCCGGCTGCATTCGCACAGGTGTGCAACTTCGGTGCGATGTCCCGATCGGAGCTGGAAGCAGTGATGGGTGCAACGGAGGTGGGCTGCGTGTGGGGCATAGGCCGGCGCATCGGAGCGCGGCTGACCGATGCCGGCATCCACACTGTGCGAGACATGGTGAATGCGGACATCACGGCACTGCGCAGCCAGTTCAGCGTGGTGCTGGAGAAGACGCTGCTGGAAGTGCGTGGCACCTCGTGTCTGGACCTCGACGTCACGCCGGCAGGGCGACAGCAGATCATGTGCTCGCGATCGTTTGGAAGTGCCGTGACCGAGCTGGCGGAATTGGAGCAGGTCGTCAGCGACTTCGCCTCACGCGTGGCTGAGAAGCTGCGGCAGCAGGGCAGTGCGGCAGGAGCGATTCACATCTTCATCACGACGAGTTCGCATCGAAAGCAGGATCGGCAACACAGCCCCAGCATGACCGTGCCGATGGTGCGGCCGACCACCGACACGCGCGAGCTGGTCGCGACGGCGACGCGTGCGCTGCAGCAGATGTACCGGCCGGGCTTCAACTACGTGAAGGCCGGCGTCATGCTGGTGGACCTGCATGTCGGAGGTGCTCGACAAGGTGAGCTCGATCTCTTTGCAGCTGACGAGCCAAAGGCGCAGGCTGAAGTAGGGCGAGACCGATCCCAGTTGATGGGTGCGTTGGATGCGCTGAACCATCGATTCGGCAAGGGGGCTGTTCGCATTGCCAGTGCACAGCAGGGTCACGGAACGCATGCTTCAGTTGGTAAGCAGGAGCGCCGCACGCCGCGCTACACGACGCGACTCAACGAGATTGCCGTGGTGAGCACTTGACCGCTTCAGACTGATCTCAGACTTTCAGCCCAGTTCAGTTCGAGGGGCTCCTGACGCTCGGCGATCTATACCACTCCGATAATCGCAGTAGTTGCCGGCGACAGTGGCATAGCGTACGATCGTCCAGCAATCCAGACGCGGCCACCAAAGTGCGCCGCCTGGTCACGTTGGCAACCGAGCGCGCAGATCGCTTTGGGCCGACCAAAACACGAGGGAGGAGTTGATGCTAGCAATGCTGCGCGCCACGCGCGTGCGGGTGAATGGATCGTGTCGCGGCCGTGTGCCGCACGCCAGTTCATCCCGCTAGATCCAGCCAATCGGCCCATTCCCGTGCTGCTACGAATTTGCACGTCTGCGCGCTAGCGCGGGCGGCTCCCTTTCATCGAAGCGATTTCTGCCATGCGATTTCTCGCCTTGAGTTTGGCCCTGATCGGGCTGATTCCGTCGATCTCCGAGGCCCAGATGATGACGCCGGGCAAGTTCCTGGTCTCTGACGGCGGGGCCGCAACGTATCAAGTGCCAATCCAGGTGCCTCCTGGGATCGCCGGACTGGAGCCGAAGCTGGGCTTGGTCTACTCAAGCCAAGATACCAACATGGTGGCTGGTGTTGGTTGGTCTATCAGCGGGCTGTCGTCCATTACGCGCTGTCCTCGCACTCTGCACCAGGATGGCGGTTCATCGCCGAGCGCCTACTCGCCAAATGACCGCTACTGCCTTGACAGCAAGCGGCTGATTGCCATCTCCGGGGCAGATGGTGCAGATGGCACCGAGTACCGCCTCGAGATCGAGGAGTTCCACAAGGTGACGTCGACCGGCTCGACCGGGGCAACGCCACAATACGGCCCAACTCGTTTCGTCGTCCAGACCCGTGGCGGACTCACGATGGAATACGGCGGCACTGTCGACAGCCGTATCGAGGGCGCCGGCACCGCAGCCGTGCGCGTGTGGGCGTTGAACAGAGTGAGCGATTCGAAGGGCAACTACTACACAGTGTCGTACACGAAGGACACCGCCACTTCCAGCTTCCTCCCTGCCCGCATCGACTACACCGGCAACGCCGTTACGGGCCTGGCTCCCGCGAGCGCGGTGCTCTTCGACTACGAAACTCGGCCCGATGTGTGGACGGCATCGCAGGCTGGGACCTGGATCGTCAACGACAAGGTGCTGAAGGCCATCCGCACGACTACCGGCACGGTCGTAGGCACAGTGATGAGCTATGGGCTGAGCTATGCCCCCAGTCCGTCCAGTGGCCGTCTACGGCTGACGCAGATCGACCAGTGCTCGGGCTCCGGTGTCTGCATGCCCCCGATCAAGACCGATTGGGACCAGTCGCCGAATGCGAACGGCTTCGTCCGCTCGCCTGCATGGAGCACCGGTCCGGGGGTGCCAAGCGGGGGGTGGATCAGTGTCGACCTGAACGGCGATGGCTTCGAGGATCTCGTCAGCCCGGGGGTGGGCGTCTATCGCAACGAACACAACGGCACATTCAGCTTCATCGCCTGGAGTGGCGCCAACATGCCGCAAACCACCGGCACCAAGCTGTTGCAGACGTTGACCGGCGACATGAATGGCGATGGCCGCATGGACGTGATTCTGGTGTGGGGCGTCTGCACGAACACGACCTCGGGGTGCTTCGACTGGGATTTCCGCGTCTCTGTCTTCATCAACGCCGACGGCGGCGGCAAGTTCAGCGGCGGCGGCACCTACGTCGGTACCGCCGGACAGAACGCGGTTGTCCAGCCGCCAATCGATATCAACGGTGATGGACGTGCCGATCTTGTCGTGCTGATCAACGGGACCTGGCTCAAGCTGCGCGTGCTGGAAAGTACGGGCTCCGGCTTTATAGATCGTGGCATCGTTTTCAACGGTGCTGCCGGCAGCTGGGACGGTCCCTTCAGGTTGCAGCTCATGGACATTAACTCGGACGGCCTCGGCGACGCGCTGGTGTGGCGCCCTTCCGGCGTGCTCGATGTCTACCTCAACAATGGTGGCTACGCCTTTACGCCGTTCATCGCATCGGTCACCGGTGCCGATGGCCCCGGCAGCAGCAAGACGTGGCAAACAGGCGATTTCAATGGCGACGGGCGCCAGGACATCGTGCACGTCGCTTCCGGGCCGGGCGGTGCGTCAGTCGACGTGCTGCTGAACACGGGCCTGACGTTCCGTCGCGAACGATGGGCCGACATCTCGTACTCCTCGACGGACGAGTCCCGATACCTAGTGCTCGATGCCAATGGAGATGGGAAGTCGGATATCGTGCGGGTCACGTCGATGGGTGCGACCAGCACGCTTACGGTCTACCGCAGCACGGGAACTGGCTTCTCCGTCGAATCGAACTGGCTCGCGAGCGCAGAGCTGTACGTTGCGGGTGAATCGTGGGTGGCGGTGAACCTGAACGGCGGTGCCGCCATGGGCCTCGCTCGGTTCGCGCCGGACAGCTCCGGCAACAACACGACGCTGCGGACCTTCACCCCTCAACTCTCGACACTCGACCGCGCGGTGTCGATCGGCTCGCTCTACGATCGAGTCACGATCGAATACAAGACGCTGCCGCAGGCGATCGGCTCGACCTACTTCCGTGAAGTGCCGTCGGCGTTCCCGATCATCGACACTGCCATGCCGATCTCGGTGGTTGCCGGCTATCGCATGGCACGCGACGCGCGCACCTCCATGTCCTATGGCTCGCTGCTGCTGCAAGCCACTGGGCGGCAGTGGCTGGGATTCAACTGGATCCAAAGCCGAAATGACAGCAGCGGGCTGGTCCATCGCCGCTACTTCCGACAGGAATTTCCGTACATCGGCTTGGTCGATCGATCCGGCTCAGGGACGAGCACTGCCAGCTGGAACAATCTGACCGCGATACAAAACGTCTATGAGTGCAAGGATTTCGTGAGTGCCAGCGGCTGTACGGTCGCAGCCGGACAGCGCTACTTCCGCTACGTGGGGACGTCGACTGAACAAGCCACCGACCTTAGCGGGGCGCCATTGCCCGGTACCCGAAGCTCGGTCACGATGGACGATTACGGAAACACGAAAACCTTGTCCGTGGAGAAACTGAGCGCGAGCGGAGCGCCACTTGGCTACCGAACCTCGACGATCAACACCTACTACAACGATCCGTCCATGTGGCGCATCGGACTCCTGACGAAAAGCGTCTCGACTGCCGAGACGCCTGAATCCAATCCGGCACCGACCGGTGTGATCCTCAGTCTCTCGGCGTGCAGCATCATGTCGCCCACTACTGCCCCGACGCCGGCGAGAATCAACTGCCGTCTCGGGAACAGCGGCCAGACCGCAGCGCAGGCCATTTCCTACACCGTGCCGGCTGGCACCACTGCTAGCGGTCCAACCAGCTGCGCCGCCAACACGAACAATTGCGGCAACGTGATTGTGCGCACCGGCACCGCCATGGGATCTTTCTCCGGCAACGTGGTGGCGACCCCGTCGCCGGCCGGCACTGCGGGCACGGTGCCAGTCACGCTCGCCATGTTGCAACCTTCCTTGCAGTACCTGCCGGTCCAGACCCAGTGGGGCACGGTCGGCGCGGCGTCTGATTCGGGTGACTGGCCGACGATCAAGAACACCAGCGCGGTGGCGCTGCTGATCACCGGGCACGCGGTGCAGAGCGGGCCCGCGGGCATGTGGTCGTGGCAAGGCGGGCCGGGCAACGCAACGTATTGCCAGCCGGGCAGCACCGTGCTGGCGCCTGGTGCGTCATGCCAGACCTTCTTCGGCACGAGTGCACTGGCCACGCCGGGAACGTACGCCGCCATCGACCAGATCAGCTACCAGGTGGCGGGTGCCACGGGCGCGACCTACACGGTGCAGCAGAGTTATGGCTTCTCGGTGGCGACCACCACGCCGAATGTGAGCAGCCTGTCGTTCGGCAACGTCGCCGTGAACACCACGAGCGCGGCGCAGAGCGTCACGCTGACGAACAACGCGACCGGCGGCGGGACGCTCGCGAACCTGTTGATCACGCTGGCGGGGGCGAAGCCGGGCGACTTCACGCTGGCGCACACCTGCGGCAGCGCCCTCGCGGCGGGAGCAGCCTGCACGGTGACGGTGACCTTCAAGCCGACGGCGATCACCAACGGCATCGGCGCAAGCGTGCAGGTGCTGGGCTCGTACCCGCGAATGCAGGCCGGGATCAATGTCGGCGTCGTCAACGCGAACGGCGTGAACCTGTCGATCCCGGTGGCCGGCAACGGCACCGGCACGGCGGCGACGCTGACCTCGGCCGCGAGCCTCATCGTGCCCGCGACGTGGTACGGAGGTGGAACGCAGACGGTGACCGCCACCTACCGCAACGATGGCAACCTGCCGATGACGCTGGCATCCCCCGCGCTGGCCGCACCGCTGAGTGTGGCGAGCAACGGCTGCAGCGCGGTGGCGGCTGGGGCGAACTGCAACCTGGTGATCGCTGCGGCCACCAACGTGCCGGGGTTGAGTCAGAGCCAGTCCTTCGTGCCCAGCGGTGCTACCACCGCAGCGGCGGCGACGACGGTGACCTGGAGCACGCAGTCGGCGGTGCCGCGCTGGAGCCCGGCGAGCCTGGCCTTCGGCAACGTCGGCGTAGGCCTGTCGACATCGCAGAACCTGACGCTCTTCAACGACGGCAACGTGGCCTACAACTGGGCCGCCAATTCCGGCATCGCGAACTTGCCAGCGGGCTTCAGCGTGAACACCGGCAATTGCGGCAACGTGAGCCCGGGCGGCAGCTGCGCGGTGGCAGTGAGCTTCACGCCGAGCGCGGCGACGAGCTATGGCGGCAGCGGGATCTCGATGAGCGCGGCTTCGTACAACAGCAACACCTTCGGCCTCTCGGGCACGGGCTACACCATTCCGGTTCTCACGGCGTACGCGACCTCGGTCAGCGCCACGTCGACGGCGCCAACGGCGGCAGTCGGCTACGCGAGCTACAGCAACAGCACTCAGACGCCGACGACGCTGAACCTGTCGCTCAGCGGTAGCGGCCTGACGCTGAGCAGCACGACCATGACCTGCCCTGCCTGGTCGGCTCTCGGCGGGGGAATCTGCAGCGGCGTACGGATCGATTCGCCGGCCACCGCCGGCACCTACACCGGCACGATCACCGGCACGTCGTCGATGGGCGGCAACGTGTCGCCGATCTCGGTGACGCTGACGGTGCTGCCGCTGCCGAGCACGACGACGATCGTCCTGAGCCCGACGGCGCTGGACTATGGCGCGCAGGGGCTGGACCGCACGTCGACGGCGAAGACGGTGACGGTGTCGAACACCGGTGCCGCGGCGGCACCGATTACATCGGTTTTCCCATCAGGCTCGGGTGGCTGGTCGTTCGAGCGGCAAGGGGGAACGTGCCCGACCGATGGGCAGCAGCTCGCGGCCGGGGCGTCGTGCACGCTGGGGGTGGTCTTCGTGACCGGGTGTACCTCGGGCAGTGCGGCGGGAGATCTGAAGCTGCAGGGACCGAACTTCACGACCGCCACCGCGCRCCTGACGGGCACGATCAAGACGGGGAAGTGCACATGAGCACGATGAAGAACAAGAAGGAGCGCGCGATGTTTCGTGGGCTCGTTGCCGCGCCACTGGCCTCCTGTGGTGCCGCGCAGGCCCAGACGGTTGGACAGAGCGTGACGCGCACGCTGACCTCACAGGCCAACGACTACAAGGCGAAGTTTCGATTCGCGACGCGTGTGCCTAACGCATTGCTGCAGAGTAAGTCGCGTACGCATGACGAGGGGCATGGTGAAGTGCCGTCCCTGACCGGCCCCAACAGATGGAGTACCACTTTGACCTTTGACGGCTGGGGGCGCAAGTTGCGCGAGGATCGTGCGGACACCACGGCCACTACCTGGTTGTATAGGCAAAGCGTGGACAGTTGTTTGAATGGCGCGGTGTCAGGCATCGTGTCGCGGACCTGCGCTCGCAAGGGCCAGACGAGGATGGTGTCGCGATGACCCAAGTCCTGACGATTGCCCGCAGCGGTGGCACCAGAGCGTTGAGCATTGCCAATGCCAGCGGGGGGTTCCCGATGGCGTGCACCGCCTGCCCGGCCGATGGCGGCGTGCTCGCCGGGGGCGGCAGCTGCATGGTGACCATGAGGCTCCGCTGCGATTGCCGCGGTGGCGACTCTCTTCAGTCGGTCAGCATGGTCGTCACCGCTAGTGCTGGTGAGTCGATTCCGTCCTCGACCGGATCCGTCGCCGACTGGGTCTACAAGATCGCGGAGCAGGTCTGTTGATGAACCTTCTGCATCGTTCCGCAGACACCGAATCCTCTCTCACTGAACCCGCCATGAGTCACGTCAACCCAGGTCAGTCGCCTCGCCGTTATCGGACCTTGCGCATGCCGTTGCTGTTACTCGGTCTCTTGATTGCGGGCTCCCTGGCGACGCCTGCACGTGCCGGCCAGCAGATCGTGACCACTCGCTCGTTCGATTACGACGCCGCCGGTTGGCTGCTCAAGGAGGTCGTCGAACCAGGCGATTCGGACCTTTGCCTGGTCACGAAGCACGAGCGGGATGAGTACGGCAATGTTCGCAAGACCGTAGTGCGCAACTGTGCCGGTGAGGGGGGCCTTACACCCGGCGTCGAGGCCGAGGCAGCGGCGCCCGGATCAGGATCCGCCGCGAGCTTCAATGCGCGGACAACGACTTATGTCCCGACTGCGGATCATCGTTTCGTCGCCGAGGTCATTGATGCGGCAGGCCTTTCGAGTTGGCGCGAGTACGAGCCTAGTTTTGGGAGGCCCTCGAAGGACACCGATGCGAACCATCAGCTGACTTCTCGCATATACGACGAATTTGGGCGCATTCTGATCGAGACGCTGCCGGACGGCTCGTATACGACTTGGACGTACTACTATTGCAGCAACGGGGGTGTCGACGGAGTCATGGCGATCCCACCTGGCGGATGGTCCATGGCATGCGACGCGACGCCTTACGGTGCGCCGATCTACTTCATCCAGCAGACTCGCTTCGCTGCCAACAGGTGGCAACAGATCGAGCCCTATATACGCACCTATTTCGGCGAAGGATCGCGCGTGTTGCGCGTGGCCACGCAAGGCTTTGATGCCGCCGTTCAATCGGTCCAGATCTTCCGCGACAGCGGCTACGACGACCTCGGCCGGCTGGTCAAGAGTAGCCGCCCTTATTTTGTGGGCAAGGCGCCTCTCTGGGTCAGCTTCAACTATGACGCCCTCAACCGCGTCACGTCGCGCGATGAACCCGGAGACTTCGCTGTCAGCGGTGTCGTTACGACGTACATCTACAGCGGTCTTGAAAGTATTGAACGAGATCCGTTGGGCCACTTCACGACCGTACGGCGCAATCCAGTGGGGATGGTCGAAAGCGTTGTCGATGCCCGCCTCAGGCGTGTCTCGCATTTCCACGATGCTCTGGACAACCTGACGGCGACGCAGGACCCGTATGGAAACGTCGTGACGGTTGAGTACGACCGGCGGGGGCGCAAGACTGCACTGAAAGACCCCGATCTCGGACCGACGACGTTCAACTACAACGCTGTCGGCGAAGTGGTCCGGCAGGTGGATGCCAAGGGGCAGGCCACGCTGTCGAGCTACGATGGGATCGGCCGTCTCTTGTCACGCACCGACTCGACATCGACAAGCCGCTGGCATTACGACGATCACTATGCCGACGGCTCCGCATGCGCCAACGCTAAGCGGCGGCTGTGCGAGGCGATTGGAAACAATGGCTACGCGCGACGGCATCAGTACGACATGCTGGGACGCCCCTTGGGCGTCACGACTACGCTGGGAGCAGTACTGTCGACTGGGGTCTCGTACGACGCTGTGGGCCGGGTCGCGACACGCAACTACCCGAGCGGGCTGTCGGTGTCTTACGACTATACGGCGCTGGGCTACCTCCAGCGCGTAAGGGACGGACGCACCGGCGCGGAGATTTGGGCTGCCCTTGACATGGACGCCGCCCAGCATGTGGGTCTGTACGTCTATGGAAACCGCGTAGTTACCGCGGACATCTATTCGCAGGGCAGCGCACGATTGGTGCAGACCACTGCGGCTAGCGCGGCCGGAACGGTGCAGGCTATGGTATTTGAGCACGATGACGGCGGCCGGCTGAGCGCTCGCACCGACATCGTCAGCGGCGTTACGTCAGTCTTCGATTACGACGAACTCGATCGGGTGCGCACCGAAGTGCGGCGCGGCGGCGGCCTCCCGTCCGATCAGTCCATTGGCTGGGACTACGATGACATTGGGAACATCACCCGCCGCACAGAGAATGGTGTGGCTAACGACTATGCCTATAACCTGCAGGGGGCTGGCAATGCTTTGCCTCACGCCGTCGCCGCGGTGAGCGGCAGTGTTAACGGTATTGCAAACCCGAGCTACCTGTACGACGCGAATGGAAACATGTATGACGGCGCAGGACGCAGCCTCACATGGACCAGCTTCGACAAAGTGGCCAGCATTTCGAAGGGCAACGTCCGCCTCGAATATGTGTATGACACCGAGCTGCAGCGGGCACAGGAAATCCAAGTCGTAGGTGGTGCACCGCAGCGCACGACGCTGTACCTGAACCCTGCCGACGGGCAAGGGCTGTTCTACGAGGAAGAGAACGGCCCGGCTGGGCTGAAGCGCAAACACTACATTTCGGCAGGGGGGCGCTCTGTCGCGATGATTGTCTGCGGCGGCACGGATTGCACGGTCGCCGCGAACTCGACGACCCAGTACCTGCATCAGGACGACCTCGGGTCCGTCACGGTCGTCACCGATGCAGCGACGGGCGCGGCGGTGCTGCGCATGGCCTACGAACCGTTCGGCAAGCGCCGCTACGACAACGGGCAAACGGATGCAAACGGATCGCTGCAGGTGCCAGGAATGGACCGTGGCTTCACGGCGCACGAGCACCTGGACGAAGTCGCGCTGATCAACATGAACGGGCGGGTGTTCGACCCGGCGCTGGCGCGTTTCATGAGCGCCGATCCTGGTGTCCAGTATCAACTGGACTTGCAGTCGTTCAATCGCTACTCGTACGTGCGCAACAACCCGACCAATGCCACGGACCCATCTGGCTATGAGGAAGGGGGTGCGCAGTCGCCGGGCGCCGTGACTATCACCGGCAGTCGCCCAGGGGAAAGCAGCGGCGCGGCGGGCAACTCAGGCCAGTCGAAGCAGTCGCTGCAGGACTACGTGCCGGCCATCGTTCGCATCATCCCCCCTACGCCTGAGGACGCCCGAAACGGGATTTCCCCGACGGTCGAGATCACCGCGATCACGCATTCGATCTACTCGCTCGGTGGCGTCGACAATGATCTAGGGATTCGGCTGTCGATTCCGAAGAACAGGCCGTTCACGCTTGGAGATGCGAACGCCATCGTCGCGCAGGCCCGGGCGCAGCATCGCTTCCATGGCCCCTACATGGGGGATGTGGTCGAAGACTTGGTGTCCCGCTCGGTCGAGAACGCAGTGCCGGGTCTGCGCGGGCTGGCGAACATTGCTCGCAACATGGCGTCAGCTCGAGGTCCCGCGCCAGGCAACAAGGATCAAATGGTCCTGTACCGCAGAGGCCCGTACGACAACCGGAAATTGCTCAAGGAACAGGCGGCGGATGCGGAGAATCAACCCAAGGTCGGTAACGTCCACGGCGTTTCGACGTTCTCAATTCCCAAGAGATCAAAGGAAGACCAAGTACTTCGCTGCGCTTCGGCCTGTGACGTGGAGGCGGCCGGTTTCAAGGTGCACAAGACTGGCGGCGACCCGTATCACTACACGGTAGAGTTGCCGAAGCCGGTGACGCCAGAAGTGACACAGAAGTTCAACGATCTCTTCAAGGTGGTGGAATGACTTCATCCGAGACCCATTTGCGCAAGCTCGCCGCGCAACCGCTCGTACGGAACGATCCGGGCTTCGAGCTGGTGCTTGCCTTCGACTACTACGACGGGCCGGAAAGCGGCATCGCTGTGCTGGCCTCCGGGCAGGCTGTGCGATTCACCTCTCTGGGTGACTCGAACTCAAGATTGTTTCGCGCGTTCGAGTTCCATCCACTGCAGGGATCGTGGTGGCCTCAGGTCCTGAAAGTTCCGGACGTGCAGGAAGCGATGCCACTGCTATGCGACGGCCGGCGTGTCCTCAATCCCGGAATGAGCGAAGCCATCAACACGTTGCAACGGCAGGTCTTCGATGCGCCGGTCGATGGCGCTTTCATTGGCGTCGGGGCTGCGAGCTGGAAATGGCTGACGGTGATGTCCGTGAGGGAAGACGAACTGTATTCCATCCGGCAAATGCAAGGCTCGCCACTTGCGTACCGCACAGTGCACGGGCATCTGAAGCGTTTGGCGCAGTGAGCCCTCCGGCGTCACGCAAGGCGCGCGACAAATGCAGCACCAGCGCCAAGGACTTTCGGCGTTATTCACCGAGTGCGCCGTAGCCACCTTCTCGGTCGAAGAAGAATGTCGATCAGGACTTGGCGTTCCTCCGTAAGCAATGGGATGGACGCCCCCAGCGTCGGCGACGCGAAGAACCTCGACAACGGGCGGCAGTTCGCGGCATGGCTGGGGCGTGGTGCCGCGGCAGCACTCCAGCGGCGGCAAGCCGACGCTGCTGGGCATGAGCAAGCGAGGTGATGCGTACCTGCGCACGATGCTCATCCACGGCGCTCGCTCCGTCATCTACCGGGCCACCCAGCGCGCCGATGCCGACAGCTGGCTCGTCAAGCTCACGACGCGACGAAACAAGAACGTTGCGGCGGTCGCGATGGCGAACAAGACCGCGAGAACCGTCTGGGTGCTGCTGGCGCACGGCCGAGAATTCAAGCCGGAATATGCCGTCGCCGAATGCCGCATCGACCACACCGATAGCAAAGGAGAACCCTACCGCCGGTTGCTCAGGCAACCAGCACGTAGATGGCACGACAGGTCAGACCGTAGTTGGCACAGCCCGCGCCGGACGAGGCACTTCGAGTGCGTGTAAGCGATTGGGCGCCGACCAGCAGAACCCATCAGGGACTGCGAGCTCGTCTCGCATCGAAAGTCCGGATGTACGGGCGCAATCTCTTCCTCAGTGCAGCAGTGAGCTGGAAGCTTGGCAAACCGGGGGCGTCCATGTACGTCCGGCGATCCCATCTTGAACTTGGGGCCCGCAACCGACTCGACCGGCAGGCAGCAGTGGCCTGGGTGGCCTCTCAGCGTCTCGCAGGTACTGGGCTGCAAGGAATACGTTCAGTGTTCGCGAGCGAGGGACGGCATCCGCTGCGGGGCGGTCGCACCGCGGTGGAGGGCTGCTTCAGACTGGTTGCGGTCGGTCAAGGCCAGCGGCCGAACGACAGCTCGGACCCAAAGCAGACCTTCGCCGCGAAACGCGTTGGATCTGCTCAGTCACGGCCGAGAGGACGGGGCAGCAACGGCAGTGTTGACGTGGTCGAATGACTGGTGTCGCGAGCAGTGAAGCGCAGCAATCGACCGAGGCTGTGTGAAAACAGCTTGATTGCCTGAGGTGATCGCCTAAGTTGTGGCAACGCGGCTGAACGGGTCACGGCATGAAGCGATTCATCGAAGGAGAGGAGCGAAGCCAGGTCACGTTGCTCCCTGAG